>CAUUOT010000222.1:0-2502 GCA_963546815.1 uncultured Bacteroides sp. | reverse complement strand
GGACATCCTGCGCAACCGGCATTACACGGTGGACCTGACCAACGGGCATCACATCGTTGCCCCGGGACACGGAACGGAAGAGGAAGCCATCCGAGGTGCCATGACGTTTAAGTGCAAGATTGTGCCGTGGTATGACGTGAACGAGGAGGTGAAAGTGGATGAGCTCAAGCGGATAAGTACGGATAAAGAAGGAGTCACTTTGAAAGGTATTGCCGCCGTAACTACGGGGGAAACTCTGACCGTGACCACCGAGAACACGGGTGACTGGCAGATAGACCCGACGTCTATATCTGCATGGGTGACGGTCTCTCCTACAAGCAGCACAACGGACGGGCCGACAACTGTTACCATTAAAGCTACGCAAAGATTACGGAGGCACTCCGGAGAACTAAGGCTGACCTGCAGCAATACGATTACCAAATTGATAAAAATAAAATAGACAGGCTTGCCTTTGGATTATGTTGCGGAGTACAACCTTGCAGGCGGCTTCCAATACGGAGCTTCTTATGCGATTAACGACAAGGGATTTGTCGCTACATCAGCACAAACCGATGCGGATTTACGTTGGGCAACAAGCCATGATAACAACCAGAGCGGTTATTATAACTGGTGGTCTTGCATGGGTATATATAATGCATACGCTAATCCTAATACCAAAAGCTTGTTTGAGGACGCTTTCTTTACTACGGGTGAAGGCAAGGGGTATCATATGCCTTCAGTGTGGGAGTGGATGGGTGTTTCCAATTACTATAATATTCAATTTATCTTTACCGATAATCATACTCATCTCACTGATAAATCCAACTTCAATGAGGCAATCGAGTTCGCCGGTACTAAAAATACGTATGCAGCCGATTACTACTCTACCGGAACTAACTTTATCGGCTATGCTCTTCGTTTCAAGCGAGGTACAGGCAATCCTAGTGACGGGCTAGTTTCTATCCCTGTTGCCGATTTCCCTCTTGCTCCGGATAACTCTATGGCTTGCGCTTATCGTTATCAGGGTATAGGTGTAAACTATTACTTCCCCCCTCGCGAACCCCATCTAAAAGTTCAATGTGTTTATGTCGGCGACCAGAATCCTTTACCTGACTTAAAAACGGTAATCGCCAAAGAAACTTGGTGGAATGCAAAGATTGCTGCCGGCGAAGTTGTCACTCGTATTTTTCCTCTCTCTGGTTTCGTCTATGATCCAGGTAATCCTTCTTCTACCACCGGTAAATTGATTCATGCAGGTAGCTATGGTTGGTATTGGTCAAGTACAAAAAAAAGTTCGTATGAATCATATTATGTCGCATTGGATAAAAGCAGCACACTCCCACGCTACGAAAACCACTTGCAATATGCTTTTACTATACGGCCTTTCGCCAATCCATAAAATCCAGGTTCACTATCAGTATCTTATTGGATGTATATTCTTAACAACCCTTTCCTTTACCCTATCTTCAGGTAAGGCGATGTGAAAGTCCGACTTAGACATTGCCTAAGTCGGACTTTCCTATATCCCCTTTCATAAGTATCTCTACCCCTTGTTTTTCTATCTTTCTCCATCCCCTTATATTTACCCTTCTCGTCAGACACTTGCCTTTGAGCCGTCAGACACAAGCCTCTGACAAACACCGTTCAGATACCCGTTTATTGTTCTTTTTATTACCTTTGCGGCAATCTATTGTATGCTGTATGACGAAAAAAGGTATGACTAAAGACACGGAACGGCCGCTGGGCTTCTTCGGGAAAACGGCGGCTTTCTGCAAGAACGAGACGATACATTTTGTAATAGGACTGGTGATGGTGATCTTCGCGGTCTATCTGTTGCTGGCCTTCTTGTCGTTCTTCTTCACGGGGGCGGCGGACCAGAGCATCATCGACGGCGGGAGTGCCGACGACCTGCTGTCTACCCACAACGGGGTGCACAACTACGCCGGCTCGCGCGGGGCACAGCTGGCAAGCTACCTGATAAACGACTGCTTCGGCATTTCGTCGTTCTTCATCCTCGTCTTCCTCGCGGCGGCGGGGCTCAAACTGATGAAAGTGCACAAGGTGCGGATGTGGAAGTGGTTCATCCTTTGCTCACTGCCGCTGGTGTGGTTCTCGGTGTTCTTCGGTTTTGTCTTTGTCGACCAATACAAGGACTCGTTTCTCTATCTGGGCGGCAGGCATGGCTACAACGTCAGCAACTGGCTGACGTCGCAGGTAGGCGTGCCGGGCGTGTGGATGATCCTGCTGCTGACGGCCATCTGCTTCCTGATCTACCTCAGTGCGAAAACCATCATCTGGCTGCGCAAGTTGCTTACCCTCAGCTTCCTCAAACGGAAAGAGAAGGCAGAAAGCACGCCGGGAGAGACGCCGGAAGAGTTCAAGACGTCTTGGGGAGCGAAAGACCCCCTCACGACAACTGAACGGGAGAAAGAGGAGGAAGAACAGACTGCCGCTAACGAGTTCGTGATCGACCTCGGAGGTGCCGGCACAGAGATAGCAAATTCCCCTGATGACGATGACGTC
>CAUUOT010000221.1:0-2527 GCA_963546815.1 uncultured Bacteroides sp. | reverse complement strand
CCACGTTCATGGAGGTGATAGTGTGAAGAAGAACATGTATGGCGTGCTCATCGCATTAATTCCGGCCTTCCTCGTGTCGCTCTACTTTTTCGGACTGGGTGCACTGATTGTTACGGTCACTTCCGTAGCAGCCTGTTTATTTTTTGAGTGGGCCATCGGCAAATTTCTTTTGAAAAGAAAAACTACAACCATCACCGATGGCTCTGCCGTCATTACCGGTGTGTTGTTGGCATTCAACCTGCCCTCCAATCTTCCTGTGTGGATAATCATTTTGGGCGCATTGTTCGCCATCGGCGTAGGCAAGATGTCTTTCGGAGGCCTTGGAACCAATCCGTTTAACCCCGCATTGGCCGGGCGTGTATTTCTTTTGCTTTCATTTCCGGTGCAGATGACTTCATGGCCGGTTGTCGGTCAGCTGACGGCATATACTGACGCCACTACCGCTGCTACGCCTTTGGCTATCATGAAAGGAGTTATCAACGGCGCTCCGGGAATGTCGTTGGGCGATCTTCCGAGTGCATTCAAACTGCTGATAGGTAATAATGGCGGCTGTCTGGGTGAAGTAAGCACACTGGCTCTGTTGTTGGGATTAGCCTATATGTTATGGAAGAAAATCATCTCTTGGCACATCCCCGTTTCTATTCTGGCTACAGTGTTCATCTTTTCCGGCGTCATGCACTTAGTGAATCCCGAGCACTATGTGTCTCCGGTGGTGCAGTTACTTTCAGGAGGCTTGATGCTGGGCGCCGTCTTTATGGCAACAGATTATGTCACCTCTCCGATGAGCCACAAGGGAATGTTGATTTATGGCGTCTGCATCGGTCTGTTGACAGTGATTATCCGTCTTTTCGGAGTTTATCCCGAAGGGATGTCGTTCGCCATTCTGATAATGAACGCGTTCACTCCGTTAATCAATACGTATGTCAAACCTAAACGCTTTGGGGAGGTAGCGAAGAAAAAATGAAGAAGTTAGAATCATCTTTGAAGAATATGTTGCTGGTACTGACGGGCGTTACCGCAATCTCTGTCGCATTGCTGGCTTATGTAAACGAACTGACCACAGGACCTATTGCTCAGGCCAATGCCAAAACTTTGAGCGATGCAGTCAGTGCAGTAGTTCCGGGCTTCGACAACAATCCCATTGCCGAGAAGAAAACACAAGAGGTGAACGGAGTGAAATATTCCGTATACCCTGCTACCAAAGGCGGTGAATATATCGGTGCTGCGGTGGAGGCCACGGCTATGGGCTTCGGCGGTGAATTGAAAGTTTTGGTGGGCTTCGACGCCGGAGGTAAAATTATAGACTACTCCCTGTTGTCTCATGTCGAAACTCCGGGATTGGGCTCCAAAGCGACAGATTGGTTCAAGAAAGGCCATAAAGGCAATATCACCGGTATGAATCCGGGCGAAGAGCCGCTGACTGTCAGCAAAGATGGGGGCAAGGTAGATGCCATCACAGCTTCCACCATCACTTCCCGAGCTTTCCTGAAAGCCGTAAATGAGGCATATACTGCCTATATCGGACAAAATACGGCCGACGGTACTACCGGCGCTACTCAAAAGAAAGTAGAACAACCCGCTGACTCCATAGCCGCCAAAGCTGTGGATGCTCTCGGCGCTAAATAAGAAAGGAATAGAAGAAATGAATGGTTTTAAGATTATAATGAATGGGGTGGTAAAAGAAAATCCCACCTTTGTGCTCCTGCTGGGCATGTGTCCCACCTTGGGAACCACTTCTTCCGCCATCAACGGCATGGGAATGGGGTTGGCTACCATGTTCGTGCTGATTTGCTCCAATATGGCTATCTCTGCTCTTAAGAACTTGATTCCCGATATGGTGCGTATTCCCTCTTTTATTGTGGTAATCGCTTCTTTCGTAACTTTACTGCAAATGGCCATGCAGGCTTATGTTCCGGGATTGTATGCCACGCTGGGACTGTTCATCCCGTTGATTGTGGTGAACTGCATCGTGCTGGGACGTGCTGAATCTTTTGCTGCCAAAAACGGTCCCGTAGCTTCTATGTTCGACGGATTGGGTATAGGGCTTGGCTTTACATTTGCACTGACTTTATTGGGTGCCGTACGAGAGTTTCTGGGTACCGGAAAAATTTTCAGTCTTTCCATTCTGCCCGAAGAATACGGCATGCTGACGTTTGTCCTTGCTCCGGGCGCATTTATAGCCTTGGGGTATCTGATTGCCTTAATCAACAGACTGAAAAAGAGTAATTGAAAATGAAAGACTGAAAGAACGAAATAAAGATTAGAATTATGGAATATATATTAATATTTATCTCGGCAATCTTTGTAAACAACATCGTATTGTCGCAGTTCTTGGGTATTTGTCCGTTTTTCGGAGTTTCCAAGAAAGTTGAGACTGCGTTGGGTATGTCGGCGGCAGTAGCATTCGTGCTAACCATTGCCACTATCGTCACATTCCTTATTCAGAAATATGTGCTCGATGCTTTCGGATTGGGTTATTTACAGACAATCACATTTATCCTTGTAATTGCCGCATTGGTACAGATGG
>CAUUOT010000220.1:0-2529 GCA_963546815.1 uncultured Bacteroides sp. | reverse complement strand
GAGGGCGCCCACATCGGTCTGGTGGACAAGATATTTACGCGTGTAGGAGCCAGCGATAATATATCCATGGGCGAGTCTACCTTCATGGTGGAGATGAATGAGGCGGCAGACATCCTGAACAACCTTTCTGCCCGCAGCCTTGTACTTTTTGATGAATTGGGACGAGGTACTTCTACATACGACGGCATTTCTATCGCTTGGGCCATCGTGGAGCACATTCACGAACATCCCAGGGCTAAAGCACGTACACTGTTTGCTACGCACTATCATGAATTGAACGAGATGGAGAAGAGTTTCAAGCGTATCAAGAACTACAATGTATCAGTGAAGGAGGTGGACAACAAGGTTATCTTCCTGCGCAAGTTGGAGCGCGGTGGCAGCGAGCATTCTTTCGGTATTCACGTGGCCAAGTTGGCAGGTATGCCGAAGAGCATCGTGAAGCGTGCCGGCGAGATATTGCAACAGCTTGAATCCGAGAATAAACAAACAGGAACGGTGAGCGGAAAGACCATTACCGAAGGTGTTTCTTCAGCAGGAGGCATGCAGCTGAGCTTTTTCCAGCTCGATGACCCTGTGTTATGCCAAATACGTGACGAGATACTGAACTTGGATGTGAACAACCTCACTCCGCTGGATGCGTTGAACAAGCTGAGTGATATCAAGCGAATAGTAAGAGGGAAGTAATAAAGCGGGTCTCTGTTGCTCTTCTCTCCTACCGGATGCAAGGCATCCGGCAGGAGAAAATGCAAAGACCATCTGTTTATTTAGAGGTCTTTTTCCCGTAGAAAACCATGAAATAGATTCCGATAAGGACGAACGGAATGCTGAGCCATTGCCCCATGTTCAGCGTCATGCCGTCTTCAAAGTTCACTTGATTCTCTTTCAGGAACTCGATGAAGAAGCGGAAGACGAAGATTTCCGTCAAGCAAAGCCCGAAGAAAAATCCGCGGTGATAGTGTGATTGTTTGCTTTGCGCTCTCTTGTAGAGGTAAATCATCCCCAAGAAGAAGATGAAGTAAGCGATGGCCTCGTAGAGTTGTGCCGGATGGCGAGGCAGCATGTCCACCCGCTCGAAGACGAATGCCCACGGCACATCGGTCGGCTTACCGATAATCTCTGAGTTCATCAGGTTGGCAAGGCGGATGCAGCAGGCGGCGATAGGAGTGGCCACAGCTATCATATCCACCACATCGATGTAGTGCATCTTTGTCTTGCGGCAATAGAGCCAGAGGGCGATAATCAGTCCCAACGTGCCTCCATGGCTGGCAAGCCCCTCGTATCCGGTCCATTTCCAACCACCGTCGGGAAGGAAGTGAACGGGAAGTATCATCTCCCAGAAATGATTGAGGTAATATTCCGGTTGATAGAACAGGCAGTGCCCCAGTCGTGCCCCTATCAGTATGCCGAAGAAGCAGTAGAAGAAGAGTGGGTCGAACTTATCGTCGCCTATTTTCTTGTCTTGGTATTGCCGGCGTACCACGAGGTATGCAAGGCCGATGCCTACTACCCACAGCAGACCGTAATAACGGACGGGAATACTCCCGAAGAGCTTGAAGAGTTCGGGATTGGGATTCCAGTTGATGGAGAGTAACAGTGATGATAGCATATCGATGAGTTGTTAAGTTTGTTTTGACAAAGGTATGAAAAAACGGGTTGGCTGTGGAATGCTTATACATTGAACCTGAAGTGCATGATGTCTCCGTCCTGCACCACATAGTCCTTGCCTTCCACGCCGAGCTTTCCGGCTTCGCGCACGGCGGCTTCGCTGCCGTATTTCACATAGTCGTCGTATTTGATGACCTCGGCACGGATGAAGCCTTTCTCGAAGTCGGTGTGGATGACACCGGCGCATTGCGGAGCTTTCCATCCCTTCTGATACGTCCACGCCTTTACCTCCATTTCGCCGGCGGTGATGAAGGTCTCGAGGTTCAGCAACTTGTAGGCCGACTTGATGAGGCGGCTGACGCCCGACTCTTCCAGCCCTACTTCTTCGAGGAACATTTGGCGGTCTTCGTAAGTTTCCAGTTCGGCGATGTCGGCTTCCGTTTTGGCGGCTATGATGAGTATCTCGGCATTCTCGTCCTTCACGGCTTGGCGCACGCTGTCGACGTATCGGTTGCCACGGACGGCAGCGGCTTCGTCTACGTTGCAGACGTACATCACGGGTTTGGCTGTCAATAGGAAAAGCTCTTTGGCTGCCTTCTGTTCGTCTTTGGTGTCGAACTGCACGGTGCGGGCCGATTTGCCTTGTTCCAGCGCTTCTTTGTATCGCAGCAAGACCTCGTAGGTCAGTTTGGCAGCCTTGTCACCGCCTGTCTGTGCCTGTTTCTGCACTTTCTGGATGCGGCTTTCGACGGTTTCGAGGTCTTTCAGTTGAAGTTCGTAGTCGATGATTTCCTTGTCGCGCACGGGGTTCACGTTGCCGTCCACGTGCGTCACGTTGTCGTCGTCAAAGCAGCGCAGCACGTGGATGATGGCATCCGTTTCGCGGATGTTGGCAAGGAACTTATTACCCAGTCCTTCGCCTTT
>CAUUOT010000219.1:0-2584 GCA_963546815.1 uncultured Bacteroides sp. | reverse complement strand
TATATGAACGTTTCCGGCGGAGGAACTTATCTTTTCCTTTCCCCCTTGTTCAAATATCCTTTTTCGATCAATAAATTTACGAGAAACTTTCGCAAGTCCTGGTCAGTGGGCACATTGAGCTTCTTGCGGATATGGTTGCGCGTCACGTTGATGTTGTTTTCCGTTTTGTTGAGCAGCAGGCAGATTTCCCGGCCTTTCTTGCTCTCAAGGATAAGACGGCACACGTCCGTTTCTGATTTAGTGAGACAAGGGAAGAGCTGGGCGAGGTCGCAGTCGTCCGCCAAGTGGTTCTTCAGGTGCAGGCGCACGGCGTTGACGAGGTTGCGCTGCGAAACGGGCGTGAGCATGGCGAAGAGACGGTCCACGTCGTCAGCCGACGGATTGCGGTGGCTGCTCATCCGCAGATAACCCTCTATCTCCTGCGCGTTGAGCCTCACGGCCCTCAACAGTGCTGTCCTGCCGTATTGCAGGCTGGCATTCTCTTTCGACACGCTCATCACGTTGCGCCGCAACAGTTCGCCCAGCACACAGAGGAAATACTGCACGAAGAGGAAGAAGCTGAACAGCCGCCAAAGCGAAGGCTCTTGAAGAAAGATGGCCACACAACCGTAGCTGATCATACTGATGGTGGAGACGATAAAGGGGGTAAGCCGGACAAAGCCCATCACAAGGAAGAAGATAGCCAGCAATGACACTATCTGATTGACGAGGATGAGTTGCAGAAAATGGTCGGGACGGACGCTGGAGAAATAAAAGAAGCGCACGGCGATGGCACACTGTGCCACGAGTGCCGTGAGTGAAAAAGCCTGGGAAAGCGTCAGCCGCCGCGTGAGATAGAGCGACAGCGAAAGGAGGCACACCGCAAGGTGTATGGCGCTCATGGAAAGCGGAAGCCGGTCGTGCGAACCGCCCAAGCCCATGAACTGCAGCAATATGATGGTCACAACGAGAACCGAGTGCAGCAAATACACGGTGATGCGGTGCTGCTCGACGGTGTTTCCGGCGCGCGACTGCAGAAATGCCGAAACCTTTTCAGTGAGATAACGAGTGCTCATGTTTGTCGTTTTTACTTTTTATGACGGATGCAAAGATACGTTTTTACTTTCTCTTTTCCAAGCTTTCATTAAGTGTTTTTAAGGGGATATTAAGGTTTTTAAGGTATAATGATACAACTAAAATGGTATTTCTCTTATAAATTTTAAAAATCACAATTCTCTTTTTCTTATTTTTGCATGGCCTTTTGCTGTTTTCGCACAAATGTTTCTTGCGGAATTGCTCGGAAAAGAACCATCCGGCATGCGAAATTCAGTCGGCAGGAATGTGACGTGAGAAAACAAGAAGATAAAAATATTTTAATTTCAATTTTAGATATTCAGTAAAATGAAAATGAAAACAAAGACAACAAACATCATTCAGAGGCTCTGCCTCTTCCTGTTCGTCCTCGTGCTGGCAGCACCGGCGTGGGCGACAGACTACGGGCGTGAGGGCTATGAGACATTCCGCTCACGCGAGTTAGGCAAGCACCAGAAGGTAACGACACTCCGAAAAGGGAAGGTGGAAGTCTGGTTTAGCAATTGCCATACCACCGGCGGAACGGGCAACAGTGCCATCTATGAACTGGCAAAGGGTTCCCGCATCAACGTAGAGGTTGACGACGGCTATGCCATCCGCTGGATCATCCTGCGCGATACGGAGGGTGGAGAAGACTATGACGAATCCAATGGCATCAAGCGCATCAGCAGCGTTACATCGGGCTACGACTATTACTTCGAGAGGAATGCCATCTCGAACTCGGGGATAAGCGGAGCCAATCAGAATAATCTCAACGACGACGACAACAATATCGTCGTCTACAATTATGATGCCTCGGCAAGAAGTGTCAACATCTACACCCACAACAATTCCCGTTGGGGACAGTTCAAGGTGCGCGACATCATTGTGGGTTACGTCAAGGTACCCAAGGTGAGATTCGAAAAAGACAGCTATGACGTATACACCGTATCGAATTCGTTTATGGCCAACCTCGACAAGGGTGAGTACGACGGCAATATAGAGTACTATGTGGACAACAATGAAATTGCGGATGTCAACAATGACGGAAGTCTAAAGTTAAAGCGCCCCGGAACGGTAGGCCTCACCGCCATTTTCCCCAGCAATGAAAAGTTTGCCAAAGCGCAGTGCGGCACGACGATCAACGTGAAGCGCGACCGAGTAACCTTCAACTACCAGGTACCGCGGCCTAAGGTGTTGTATTACCAGGGTGATGGATACGCCAACGCAATCTATAACTTATATGATTATTCGGACTTTACGACGGAAAGTGGTATACCTTACAACAGGGGTAATGACGGGTTTAACGTCGAATGCACTAATTCCGACGTGCTGTCGATTGAGAAAACGATAGGAAGATGCTTCTTTGAACGTACCGCTGGCACTGTAACCGTCACCATGACTCAGCATGAGAACAACCTTTACGCGGAGTCTTCTCTTAGGCAAACATTCACAGTAATACGCACGGACAAGGGGGCTAATACCATGCTCATCAAAGACCTCAACGAATGGAAGGTATTCGCTCATCTGGTCA
>CAUUOT010000218.1:0-2649 GCA_963546815.1 uncultured Bacteroides sp. | reverse complement strand
CCGCAGCCACTCTCGGGCGTAAGCGTGAAGATACACTTCTCAGACGGATCCACACCCATCACAGCCAACCTTTCGGGCACATGGAAGCCCGGCACAACAAAGACCTACGCCCTCTCGCAGAACACGTCCACATGGGACTACCAGCTCACCGTAACCAGCCCTGCCGCCGTCGAATACAATGTCACCGCAACCGGCGTCTACACCGTGCAGAGCTACCGCGAGGACCCCGTCAGCCACGTGCAGCAGCCCGTCAAGTGGAAGGTGGTGAGCTACCAGGAAAGCGCTGACGGCGGTCTGACCTGGGGAGCAGAAACGCAGACCAAACCTACATGGCTGACTAACCTGAGCACCGAGAGCGGAGACGGAGGAACGGCGGCCGAGAGCGGCACCGCCACGCTCACAACTGACATCATCGACAAGCTCGCCCCGCGCAACAAGGCACTCAAGGAGGCTACGGCATTAGGCTCCGCAGGCAGTCCCTACGATCTCTCCACCAAGGGTGGAAGCGCATCACGCAATACCGCCAACTCCTATGTCATTTCCGCCCCCGGCTACTATAAGATTCCCTTAGTCTATGGCAATGCCATCACGAATGGGAACGACAATCCGAGTTCATACAAGACCACTCACAGTGGTACCTATATCCTGACCAACTTCAAGGACCATGCCGGTGTCAACATCGCCTCTCCCTACATCAACGTACAGAACGGCTCTGATCCTGCCACTCAGGCCGGCATCGTCTGGACCGACCAAAGTGGCATCATAGAGGCAAGCAGCCTCGGCATCGAAGGCAGTGGAACGAACGCTTTCGTTCACTTCCGCGTACCGCAGGACAAAATTAAGAACGGCAATGCTGTTATCGCCGTCAAGAACGCCTCGGGTACTATCATGTGGTCTTGGCATCTGTGGTTTGCTCCGCAGGATGTGCTCAATACTACCGCAGTGACCAACTTCCAGAACAAAGTCTATAACTTCACCAACGAGACCTTAGGTTTCAAGTACACCGCTTGGACTGGCACCACCTATACCGCTCCCCGCAAAGTAAAGGTGAAAGTACAGCAAATGACCAAGAATGGCACTAATTATGAGGAAGGAGTTATCACCATCACGCAGAACAACGGCAACGTGCGACAAGGTTACAGCACCCTGTACCAGTTCGGCCGTAAGGATGCCTTCCCCGGCACCGAAACCACGCCCGACGGTTCTTTCAACAAAAATGGTGGCAACAATATGTCTATCCCGAATGGTATCCAGCATCCCGAGTTTTTCTACAATTGGGGTTCAAGTTGGACTAGCAATCCTCCCACGGGCTACTCTTATTACAATCTCTGGTCAATGGATAACACCACAACCGGCTTCAACGACAACGCCGTCGTCAAGACCATCTACGACCCTTGTCCCGCCGGTTTCAAGATGCCCGCAAGTAATGCCTTCACCGGCTTTACTACTAATGGACAGAACGGAGGCACGATGAATGTCAGCGGTGCATGGGATAATGGCTGGAACTTCAACAATAAGATTTCCAATCCCGATGCCACCATCTATTTCCCCGCTTCGGGTCAGCGCATCGTCAGCAACGGTTCGCTGGGCAACGTGGGCAATGAAGGCTACTATTGGTTGGCCGTCCCGTACAACGCAGTCACCGGTTGCTTCCTGTACTTCGGCCGGTGGACCGTGGATCCGCATATGCACGACGGTCGGTCGTACGCGTACCCCGTCCGCCCCGTCTTGGACGAATAATCCGGATTCATTCCGGGCGGCCTTGGGAGCCGCCCCGCACTCCCCCTCGCTCTTTGACATACTGACACACCCTATACCATGAAAAAAGGCAGGCATCAAATGATGCCTGCCTCTATGAGTAGTTGGCGAATGGCATTGTCGGAGATGGTGCTCCGGTCCGACTTGTCGTAAAGGGCAAGAAAGCAGACGGTGCCGCCGTCGGTCTGGGCCAGCAGTTCCACATGGACAATGACCCTTGCGCCGCCACGCTTGCCGCTCTGCTTCGAGGCGATGGCAAGTCTGATTTTGCGGATGCCGCCGCCAAGGTCGGTGCCCTGCAAGGGATCTTGCTGCAACTCACGGGCGAGCCTCGACAGGTCGTCGCGCAGCGAGCGGTATCGCTTGGCGAGCCGCTTGGCATCGCGGTCGAACGACGGAATGGTGCGCAGGCTATAACTCATGGAGCAGTTCTTCTAACGGGCGGGCTTGCAGCGTGCCGGCTTTCAGGTCTTTCAGTTCCGAGAACGCCCGGCGCAGCCTCGCTTCGATTTCTTCGTCGGAGTCGGCCTGCCGTTGCTGTTCTTTCTTGCGGTCACGACGTATGCGGCGCAATGCGCGCAGCGCCTGTTCCATCATCGTCTCGTCGCCCACGATATAGCTCAGTTCGCGGTGAATGGCCGCGTCAAGTTGTAGTGTAGTCATTGTTCTGCCTCTTTCTTGTTTATCGATTCATGTTGCAAATATAAGCAAAAAATCGGGAAGTGCAAGTTAGAGCGTGCAAAATTCCATCTACCGATACAGGGTGTGTCATGGCAAGGACTGCTGTCCTGTAACGACTCCCCGGACTCGAAGAAACCTGTTCCCTGCCCATCCGAGGGCTTGGACGGGCGGAAAAAGAGAAAAAATGCGTTTCGGCAGCTGCCGAAAGCC
>CAUUOT010000217.1:0-2662 GCA_963546815.1 uncultured Bacteroides sp. | reverse complement strand
GTACGTCGCATCGAGGCTTACACAGGAGCACGCGTAGAAGAAATGATGGACACTATCGAAGACACATTGCGCGACCTGAAATTCCTCTTTAACAATGCGCCCGACCTTGCCGGAACCATCCGCAAGTATTTGGACGAGAATGCCGGACTGAAGAAACAGGTAGAGGATTTCATGAGAGAAAAGGAAATACAGCTGAAGGACAGACTGCTGAAGAATATACAAGAAATTCATGGCGTTAAGGTCATCAAATGCTGTGCCCCGCTGTCTGCCGAGATGATAAAGAACATCGCCTTCCAACTGCGCGGACAGATTAAGGAGAACCTCTTCTTCGTTGCCGGAACAGAAAGTGAAGGCAAACCGATGCTAACCGTCATGCTGAGCGATAACCTCGTATCCAACGGACTGAAAGCCGGTGACTTGGTAAAGGAAGCGGCCAAACTGATTCAAGGCGGCGGAGGAGGACAACCTCACTTCGCTACAGCCGGCGGCAAGAATCCCGATGGACTGAATGCGGCTATCGACAAAGTTCTGGAATTGGCAGGGCTGTAATCCAAGAGCATTCAGCAAGATACTCCACGTTGTTTTCAGGTCACTGCGGGGAGGTGAATCACCTCCCCGCAATGGGGCCCACAGTACCGTCCCCACACCATTCTTTTTTTGTGGGGGGGGGAGAGAAGAAAAGACTCTCTCTACTCATACCTGCAGAAAAGATTTTGAACAACGCTTAGACTATCTGCTCCTTCGGATAATTCACCAGATAAAGCGTTCCCGTGGCACGGGTAAAAGCGGTATAGAGCCAACGAAAATAATCAGGCGTCAGGTATTCGTCTGTCATATACCCCTGGTCAAGGAAAACATTCTTCCACTGACCGCCTTGCGCCTTATGGCAAGTCACGGCATAGGCGTACTTCACTTGCAGGGCATTGTAATAAGGGTCAGCCTTCATTTTCTTCATCCGGTCTCGCTTGGAGGAGAGGTCGGCATAATCCTCGAGGACAGCATAAAAAAGACGATCATTATCCGCTTTAAGCAAGGCAGGAGCATCGGTATGCAGGGTATCCAACAAGATGTTCACTTCCAATTCATAATCGTCATGGTCGGGAAACGTCAGCGTCACATCGGCAAAGCGGAAGCCATACATCTCGCGCGTGCGGCGCATGCGGCGTACTACAACCGTCTCGCCGTTGGCAATGAAATCCATCTCTTTCTGCTTCTCAGTCCAGAAATAATTGTTCTTGGCCACCATCAGTAAATCGCCCGTGTTGAGCTCATCCTCTCGCCAGAGTATCTGCGCACGAATACCCTTATTATAAATATTCGCCCGCTTGTTACTACGGCATATCACGATGGTTTCATCCTGACCGTCACGATCATAGCAAGAGGTCAGTTCATCTATCAATTCATTGCCGGACAATACCTTTATATCTGCAAACCCCGTGGTTTTAATCACCGGCAGACGATGATAATCCTCTCCCGCTATCAGTTGCCGCAGAAGGGTAGCGTTCCATAAAATACCCGACTCTTGTTCCTGACGAACCACTTGCGTCAAATCTACCTCTAACACATCCAAGCCATAGCCTCTCAAGACTTCGGCAAACAAAGCGGGACTCTGTTCTTCGCCTACCGGCGGAAGTTGTGCCGTGTCGCCCATCAACAACAGACGACATCCCTGACCGGAATAGACAAACTGCACCAAGTCATCCAACAATCTGCCTGTGCCGAACATGGAGCCTGACAAACCTTCATTGGAAATCATCGAGGCCTCATCTACTATATATAAAGTATGGGTTGTCAGGTTATCATTCACTGAGAAATTGTTCAAATCATTGGAGAACGTCTGTTGCCTGTAGATTTTTTTATGAATCGTAAAAGCTGGGTGACCCGCATAAGCCGAAAAGACCTTTGCCGCCCGTCCCGTCGGTGCCAGCAACACCGATTTCTGTTGCAGCTTATCCAATGTTCGCACCAAGGCAGACACCAACGAAGTCTTTCCTGTGCCGGCATAACCACGCAGCAGAAAAGCCACTTCATGGCGGGATGACAGCAAGAACTCCGATAAAGATTTCACCGCAATTTCCTGCTCGGGAGTTGGCTGGTAGGGGAAATTTTCCTTAATTTGCCTTTCTAAATAGTTATTTATCATTTCCGCTATAGAAAAAAGTAAAGGGAACTATCGTTCTTATTTTAATTTCTTTTATTTTTGCAGTGCGAATATAACAACTTAATAAAAACATATCTATCATGAAAACAGTATTTAATGTCGTATTAGGCTTATGTGCTTTGGTTTTGGTTTATATCTGCTACGCCAGCATCATGGGCCCTATAAATTTTGAAGAAGCCAAGAAGCACAGAGACGCAGCAGTTATTGCCCGCCTGATTGACATTCGTAAAGCGCAGTCGGAATACCGCACGCTGCACAATCAGCAATACACTGCCAACTTCGACACGCTGATTGATTTCGTGAAAAAGCAGAAACTTCCCTTCATCTTCAAGCAAGGCGAATTGAACGACAAGCAACTGGAAGACGGCCTGACCGAGAAGAAAGCCATCTCCATCATCAATAAAGCCAAACAAACAGGCAAATACGATGAAGTAAAGAAGTGGGGATTGGAAAACTTCAAGCGCGACACGTTATGGGTAGCCATCATGGATACCATTTTCC
>CAUUOT010000216.1:0-2685 GCA_963546815.1 uncultured Bacteroides sp. | reverse complement strand
TCTACAAGGGAAATCCGGGACTGAAACCCTCGTTTGCTCATGAAATGCGTCTGTTCTATCACACCTATGATGTGGAGAGACAGCGTAACATCCGGACTCATGCAAGCTTTACCACTACCCGTAACAGCATCAGCAGCAGTCGCACCTACCATACCGAAACCGGTGGATGGACTACGATGCCGAAGAATATCAACGGAAACTGGAACGTGTTCGGCTTGATGGATTTCAATACAGCCTTGCCGAACAGGAAGTACTCCGTCAACTCGTTCACCCACGTCGGTTATGTTCATAATGTGGGCTATCTGACGGATACTCACTCTAAAACGGAACAGAAGAACATCACGACTAACCTCAACTTCGGCGAACGGCTGAACGGCTCGTATCGCAACGACTGGCTGGAACTGGGCTTGAACGGGAGCTTCAGCTACTCGGCAGAGAGGGATAGGCTGACGCCTGCCAACAACCAACATCCGTACACTTTTTCATACGGTGCGAATACCATACTCAACCTGCCTTGCAGTATGAGCCTCTCCACCAATCTGTCTAACCAGAGTCGCCGTGGCTATACGGATGCCAGCATGAACCGCAATGAATTGATATGGAATGTACAGTTGGCACAAACCTTCATGAAGGGGGCGGCCACCGTGAGCTTCGAGATGTACGACATACTGAAACAGCAAAGCAACATCAGCCGTTCATTGACGGCCGGCGGCCGTTCTGTCTACTCGTACAATGGAGTCAACAGTTATTGTATGCTGCACTTCCTCTATCGGCTGAACATCTTCGGAGGCAAGTCTGCCCGCGAGAAGGCAGGAAACAGGCCGCACTTCGGAGGTCCCGGCATTCCGGGGCGTGGTGGCTTCGATGGCAAGCGTCGTCCTTTCTGATGTCGTGTGTTAATATCTGCACGGTCTGTGGTGAAAGTATCTGTGTTTTTTCTACATTTGTCTCATTCTTAACAGTCTGTTAGTATGCTCGATTGGAACTTCATTGTAGGCCAGATTGCTTCGATTGCGTTCGATGTCGTCTATTTCGGCGCCATTGTCGGGACGATTACGGTCATTATTCTGGATAATCGCAATCCAGTGAAGACCATGGCATGGATACTGGTGCTGATGTTCCTCCCCGTTGTGGGGTTGGTGCTTTACTTCTTCTTCGGGCGCAGCCAGCGCAAGGTGCATATCATCGGAAAGAAGAGTTACGGCCGTCTGTTGAAGAAGCCTATGGCACAATACCAGGCACAGGATGCATGCCCGCTCCCCAAGAACTACGACCGCTTGATTGCTTTGTTCCGAAACACCAACCAGTCTTTCCCTTTCGAGGGTAATCGGGTGGAAGTCTATACCGCGGGGCTCTCCATGTTGCAGTCTTTACTGCGCGAGCTACAGAAGGCCGTGCAGCACATCCATATCGAGTTCTATATCTTTGAGGATGACGCCATAGGGCGTTTGGTGCGCGACATGCTGATAGAGAAAGCACGCGCGGGAGTGGAGGTGCGCATCATCTACGACGATGTGGGCTGCTGGCATGTACCCAACCGTTTCTTTGAAAAGATGAGGGAGGCGGGCATCGAGGTGCGGAGCTTCCTCAAAGTGCGCTTCCCCCTCTTCACGAGCAAGGTGAACTACCGCAATCACCGGAAGATAGTGGTTGTCGACGGGCGCATCGGCTTTGTGGGCGGCATGAACTTGGCCGAACGTTATATGCGCGGCTTCTCGTGGGGCATCTGGCGCGATACCCATTTGTTGCTGGAGGGTAAAGCGGTGCATGGGTTGCAGACTGCCTTCCTGCTCGACTGGTATTTCGTAGACCGCACGCTGATTACTTCCGCCCGCTACTTCCCCCCGATAGGGCATTGCGGTGCCTCGTTGGCGCAGGTGGTGACCAGCGAACCCATAGGCCCGTGGAAGGAAATCATGCAGGGGCTGGTCATGACCCTTGCCGGGGCGCGTAAATACTTCTACATGCAGACGCCGTACTTCTTGCCCACCGAGGCGGTGATGGTTGCCTTGCAGTCGGCTGCCTTAGCCGGCGTAGACGTGCGTCTGATGCTACCCATGCGGGCTGACAACCGACTGACGCATTTAGGTTCCTGCTCCTACTTGGCGGATGTACTGCGTGCGGGGGTCAAAGTCTTTTTCTATCAGAAAGGGTTCTTGCATTCCAAACTGATGGTTTCGGACGACGAGCTGTCCACGGTGGGTTCTACCAACATCGACTTCCGCAGTTTTGAACATAACTTCGAGGTGAATGCCTTTATCTATGATGCCGAAACAGCCCTCCGGATGCGCGAAATCTTTTTGCAAGACCAGCGCGACTGTGTGCAGGTCTTCCTGAAAAGCTGGATGAAACGCCCTTGGTACCGCAAGGCTGCTGAGAGCATAGTCCGACTCATGGCCCCCTTGCTTTGACCTCCCGACCCACCTCGCTATTCCATCCAATTTGAGCGTTATATATAATAAGGTGTAACTTGCCCGCAGGCGTTGCATACTCCTTATGTCTTGTCGTTTTCCTCGCATATACGAAGTGCTCAACGTCGCATATGCGAGGTGTCCCGCGTCACATATACGAGATAACTCGAGTCGTATATATGAGACCAAGCACGATTGATGAAGGCCTTTGGAAATACCTCCCAAGGCTATGTTTTGTGTGAGCGGAGTTCGTTGACACTCCCTCGCGGAATTC
>CAUUOT010000215.1:0-2775 GCA_963546815.1 uncultured Bacteroides sp. | reverse complement strand
GTGCTTACGTACAATATTGCTGAAGGTATGTCTCTGGGATTGATTAGCTATACATTGGTGAAGCTGCTGAGCGGACGTTATAAACAGGTGACGCCGACTTTGTACGTCGTAACCGTTCTCTTGCTTTTGCGTTACGTCTTGCAATAGGAGGGTAGGCGCATAAACCTGTCAACGGGAACTGGCAACCAGCACGTATCCTTTCTTCGTCAACGACTCGATCTTTACGGTCGGGTCGTTTTTTAATGCCTTTCGCAGATATGAAATCTGAACGTTCAAGGCCAGAGAATTGGCGTATGAACTGTTTCCCCATACCAGTTCCAGCAACTTGTCACGACCGACAGAGGCGTTCCGGTGCTGGACGAGTAGGCGGAGGATATCGGCTTGACGAGAGGTGACCAACACTTTGTTGCTCCCCGTGCGTATTTCGTTGGTACTGTAGTTGAACACAGAATTGCCGAAACGGTATGTCTCATCCTCCGTGAGGTTGGAAAGGAAATCTGCGAAACGTTCGCGGATACGTGCCGTCAATTCTTCGGGATAGAACGGTTTGGCCAGATAGTCGTTTGCTTTCAGCCGGAAACCTTGCAGACGGTCGGCCTTGTCGCTGCGGTCGGACAGGAAGAAGATAAGGACGTGCTTGTCCGTTTCACGGATGCGTTCGGCCACTTCGAAGCCGTTGAGGCCGGGCATATTGATGTCCAGTAGCACCAAGTCGGGCTTGATAAGCGGAAACTGCTCAAGGGCAATGCTTCCGTTGCCGGCATACGTTACCTCGTAGCCTTCTTTCTCGAGAAAACGTTTCAGAAGCATGGAGTACTTCAGGTCGTCATCGGCAAAGAGTATTTTCAGGGTTTTCATGTTCAACGGACAAGAGCGGCGGGTTATTGCGGAATGGAAATTTCTATCGTCGTGCCCCGTTCTACCTGACTGGTCAGAGAGACCGTGCCCCGATGCGCCTCTACCAACAGCTTGACGTAGCTCAACCCCAAGCCGATGCCGGGAAGGGTGCGGTCCGGAAGGTTGCTGCTGCGGTAGAATTTATCGAATACTCGCGCCTGCTCCGAAGGAGGGATTCCGATGCCGTCGTCGGCCACTTTGATGGTGAGCCGGCGGTCGTGCAACGCGCAATCCACAAGGATGTGTACCGAAGCGCCCGAATACTTCACGGCATTCTCTATCAGGTTGCCGATGATGTTGGAAATGTGCACCGGGTCGGCAGTGATGATGAGCGGGTCGGTGAAGTGGGTTGTGAACGACACCAGCTTGCCTTCGGGGGCATGTTGCAGGCGTATCAGCTTCTCTACAACCGTTTTCAGGTCGAAGGTAACGGGCGAGAGTTGTGTTCGTTCGTCATCGGCACGCGTCATGTCACGCAGCTTTTGCAGGTAGGCCGAAAGATTGTCCAGCTCTAGCATGGAGTCGCGCACCACCTCGTCCATAGCCGGTTCGTCCGTGCGCAGGGTCTTGTCGTTCAGGAAAGCCACGCACATCTTCAGCGCCTGTACGGGACGTTTCAGCTCGTGTATCATGGTATTGACGAAGCTCTTGCGCAGTTCGTCGAGGCGGCGTTGCTTCAGTATCGTCTTTATCTGGAGCATCAGGCAGACGGCCAGCAGCAGTATCAGGAACAGCGTGCCGAGCAGTTGCCACCCCATGCGGAACAGCAGGGTATGAGGGGGTATCCGTACGTCTACCTGCACCAACTCCCTCTTCAACGGATTGTAGGGATAGACCACGCGGACAAGCGGACGCAGGTCGCTGCCCAGCCGCTCTACCGTCTCCGTCCATTGGTATAGCGTGTCCGGGCATACGGTCAATCTGGTGTGGAAAGGCGCATCTTGCAGCTTGGCGGCCAGTATCGAGTCGAAGCGTTGCAAGGTAAAGGGCACGTCCACTTGCAACTGATAGGCCAGTATCGCCTGATTGAGGCTCATGTTGTACAGCATTTTATCTTCTCCGCGTATCTCTATCTTGTCTTTATACACGAGGCTCTCCTCCGTGATGAAGTTCATATCAAGCGTGTTCTTCCCCGCGTTCTTCTTTATCTTCAGAGAAGGTTTGCCGGACATGGAGCCGATGTCGATGGTACGGATATAATATTCTTTCAATTCGCCCGTTGCCGAGTCTTTGTTAGCAGACATATTGATGTTGGTGTTGAAGAAAGATATGTTGGGCTTACCGAATATCTGCTTGGGCTGGAGGCGCCGGATAGAGTCGTTGACGGCTGCGGCATCCGTCACGCATCGGCGAATTTCTTCCTCGCACTCCTCGTTCTTATACTGATATTGATTCCACAGCCAGTATGCCTGCCCGCCGGTAATCAGTATCATAGATACCAATGACAGCACCCATACGACCTTAATCCTTCGTTCCATCTTTCCGATATCATTTTTTCGACATACAAAAATAATCCTTTCAGGGAATAAGGAGTACGTGCGGGAAGTTCTTTTTCCTGCGGAGTAATATTTCAGTAATATCTTTCGGCTGACGGAGAATGCGAAAGCAATAGATTTGCCACAGTTAGACCCCAAAAAACAGGAACGATTATGAAAGCAAGAAAGATTTTACCGGGCTGTTACCTTGTCCTTGCAGCCCTTGTGACGTCACCGTGCGTGAGGGCACAGTTCAATGTATTCATCCCCGAAAAGGGCACGAAGCAAGACACCATCGGAATGGCTCAGCTGCGCGTGCAGTACGAGGTCGTTTTTTGCCTCGATACCGCCAAGCGCGAGAAGACGCTGGAGGAGAGTATGATATTGGAAGTAGGTGCCGGAG
>CAUUOT010000214.1:0-2778 GCA_963546815.1 uncultured Bacteroides sp. | reverse complement strand
ACATCAACGAGCGCAGAAACCAGCTGCATGAAGTAATACGTCTCTCCGGTATGAACCTCATCATTGACGACACCGACCACCCGCTCATCATCAAAGTAGCTTCCATCCAGGCCGCTCGCATGCAAGTGTATTTCATCGACAACGACGACTACTTCCAGAACCGCCTGCAAGTGACCGACGAGCAAGGCCAGGAGTATGAAGACAACGACGCCCGCGCCATCTTCTATGCCCGTGGCGTACTGGAAACGGTAAAGAAACTGCGCTGGTCTCCCGATATCATCCACTGCCACGGCTGGATGACCGCTCTGGTTCCGCTCTACGTCAAGAAAGCCTATAAGGACGAACCTTCCTTCAGAGACGCTAAAGTCGTGTTCTCCCTTTACGAAGAAGAGTTCAAACGCCCCTTTCACGCGGACTTTGCCAACAGGCTGATGCTGAAAGGCGTTGCCAAGAAAGATATTGCCGCACTGAAAGACCCCATAGACTATACCACCCTCTGCAAGCTGGCTACAACCTATTCCGACGGCATCGTGCAGCAAAGCCGACATGTCAACGAAGAGGTGATGGGGTATGCACGCGAGTCCGGAAAGATGGTACTGGAGTATCATTCACCCGAACAGTTCACCGAAGTTTGCGACGACTTCTACAACCAAGTTTGGGAAGCCGCACGAAAATAAAATCTATCACATAGACCATAAAACCATGAAACTGAAATATATAGGGATATTGCTCGGGGTAGTCCTGACTGTCTTCGGATGCGACGACAACACCGGCACACTGGGAATGGGAATTTTGCCCGACTCGGACAGCATATCGGCACACACCATCACTCTCGATGTGACGACACGCTCACTGCTTGTAGACTCCGTATACGCCAAGACCAGTACCGGCTACGTGGGCCGATTCTCAGACCCCGACTTCGGTTACTACGAGACCAGCTTCTTGACGGAACTGAACTGTACGGAGAACTTCTCTCTGCCGAAAGTCTATACGGTGACGGAACGAGATAGCAAAGGGAACCCCACCAAGGCCACCGGCACCATGGCCGGAGACTCGGTAGTGTCCGTTCGGCTGACAGTCTATTACAACGCATGGTTCGGCGACTCGCTGAACGCGTGCAGAATGAGCGTGTACGAGCTTAACAAGAAGCTGGACAAGAACCGCTATACCAACGTCAATCCCGAGAATTATTACGATAAGACCGACGCCAAGTCCTTGCTCGGACATAAGGCCTATTCCGCCTACGACACTTCTGTGCCCGACTCCGTCAGGAAGGCGAAGGATAGCAGAGGAAAGCGGACGTTCTACCCCAACGTGAGCTTCCAGCTGGACAAGAAGGCCTTCGGCGAAGAAAGGATCTTGCAGGCGTACAGAAAACATCCCGAATACTTCAGAAACGCTGCCACCTTTATCGACAAAGTCTTCAAAGGGGTGTACATAAAGAGCGATTATGGAGACGGAACCATTCTGTACGTAGACTATGTAGCTCTGCAAATGCAGTTCCGCTTCCACCATGTGAACGATTCCACGGGCGTAGCCTTGAAGAAGAAAGACGGAACAGACTCCTTGTTCTACAGCATGCAGACCGTCTTTGCCTCTACCAAAGAGGTTATCCAAGCCAATCAGTTTATGAATGCGGCCTTGATAAGAGAGAGGGCGGCGGAGGCGTCGCATACATACATCAAGTCTCCGGCAGGCATCTTCACCGAGGCGACGCTGCCGTACGATGAAATATACGCCAAACTGACCAATGATACCCTCAATGCGGTGAAGCTGACCTTTACCAATTATAACGTAACCGGCAACCGCAAGTACAGCATGGCAGCTCCCGGCAATGTGCTGTTGATACGTAAGAAAGACCTGAAAAGCTTCTTTGAGGGGAACAAGGTGATTGATAATGTCACCTCGTTTACGGCCAGTCATAACGCGATAGCCACCAACCAGTACGTGTTCAGCAACATATCCCGTCTGACTACCGCTTGCATCAACGAGAAACAGGCAGCCAAGAGGGCAGCCAGAGCGAAGGCAGGCGCTTCGTGGAATGAAACTCAATGGGAAAACGAGTGGAAAACAAACGAGGCGACCAAGGATTGGGATAAGGTCTTGCTGATCCCCGTCTCCATCACTTACACCAATACCAATTCGAGCAACAACGGTAGGGTTATAACCGGCATTGAGAATGATTTGAAACCGGGATATGCCAAGCTCATAGGCGGCCCGGAGCAAGATGCGAGCGGTCAGGTCAAGACTCCGCTAAAGATGGAAATCACCTATACGAGTTTTTATAGGAATAAGTAGCAGCGGACAAATCCCGCTAAAAAAGAAATCCTCCGGCTTTATCATAAAGCCGGAGGATTTCTTCTTTGCGATTACTTTGTCGAATCGGCCGCCGCCTCCTTCGTTTTCTTCTTTTTGAGGGTTCCTTTCATCTTCTCCAGCTTTGCATGCGCTTTCTCCAGCTCAGCCTGCAACTCTTCTATTTCCGTACCCTGATTCTTGATGGTGGTCAGCAAGGCATTCAGCTCTTCGTTGTCAACATCCACCGGATAGAGGGCATCGACCCGCTTGATAAAGTCGGCGAGAATATTCATGTAGTTGGTAAATGCGTCGTAAGGAGACTCATAAATGCCACGGCTCAGACCGACACCGCTCTTCTTGGTAGTCATGAAGCGGAAGTTGTTGCTTGCCTGCAAATAATCCCAGTCCTGCTTGATGCGACGGTCATCGCAAAGGTGGACCCGCTCGGCAACACTGTACAGCTTGTTGAAAGCCTCACGT
>CAUUOT010000213.1:0-2778 GCA_963546815.1 uncultured Bacteroides sp. | reverse complement strand
TACAATCAGACAAAACAGATAAAATGACAAAAATATCATGGACGAACAGATCAGACAAATAGCCGAACGCCTGCGCGGGCTGCGTGATGTGCTGGAGTTGTCCGTCGAGGACGTGGCCCGAGACTGTGACCTCTCCGGCGAAGAGTATCGTCTGGCCGAAACCGGCAACTGCGACATCTCCGTCAGCATGCTGCAAAAGATTGCCCGCCGTTATGGTGTGGCCTTAGACGCGTTGATGTTCGGCGAAGAGCCCAAAATGACCTCCTACTTCCTGACGCGCGCCGGAAAGGGAACCAGCATCGAGCGCACCCAAGCATACAAATACCAGTCGCTGGCGGCAGGCTTCATCAACCGCACCGCCGACCCGTTCATCGTGACCGTGGAGCCCAAGCCCGACAACGCGCCGATGCACTACAACAGCCATCCCGGACAGGAGTTCAACCTTGTGCTGGAGGGGCGCATGATGCTCTGCATAGACGGCAAGGAATTGGTTCTGAACGAAGGAGACAGCCTGTACTTCAACTCCAAACTGCCCCACGGCATGAAAGCGTTGGACGGGAAAACCGTACGCTTCCTCGCCGTCATCATGTAGATATACATTTCCGTGTAACCGGCACCTCTGTGCCATACAATATACGTTAGCACCTCAGCAACATGTTAGAAAGATTTTTACCGCAAACTTCCTTCTCTTCACAAGAAGATTTCATCGAGAACCTCCAAATAAATGTGCCGGAGAACTTCAACTTCGGCTACGACATCGTAGACGCCTGGGCTGCCGAAGAACCCGGCAAGAAGGCACTGCTATGGACCAACGACCGGGGCGAACACCGCCAATACACCTTTGCCGACCTCAAAGCCGAGACAGACCGCACCGCCGCTTACTTCCAATGCCTGGGCATAGGCCACGGCGACAAGGTGATGCTCATACTGAAACGGCGGGTGGAGTTCTGGTTCAGTATCATCGCCCTGCACAAACTGGGTGCAGTGGTCATCCCCGCCACCCACTTGCTGACGAAGAAGGATATCGTCTACCGATGCAATGCCGCCGACATCAAGATGATCGTCTGCGCCGGCGAAGAGGTCATCATCCGGCACATTGTGGATGCCCTGCCGCAATCGCCCAGCCTGACAACACTTGTCAGCATCGGCCCCGATATACCCGCAGGCTTCGAGGACTTCCACAAAGGAGTGGAAACGGCGCCTGCCTTTGTCCGTCCGGCCCGTGCCAACAGCAACGAAGACACTTCACTCATGTACTTCACCAGCGGAACCACAGGCGACCCCAAGATGGTGGCGCACGACTTCACCTATCCTTTGGGGCACATCGTCACGGCCAGCTTTTGGCACAAGCTGCACCGCGACAGCCTGCACCTCACCATCGCCGACACCGGCTGGGGGAAAGCTGTCTGGGGGAAGTTGTACGGACAGATGATTGCCGGCGCCAACATCTTTGTCTACGACCACGAGAAATTCACGCCTGCCGACATATTGGGCAAGATACACGACTACCGCATCACCTCGCTCTGCGCACCGCCCACCATCTACCGCTTCCTCATCAAAGAAGACATCACGAAGTACGACCTCTCTTCGCTGGAGTATTGCACCACCGCCGGCGAGGCGCTCAACTATTCCGTCTACGAGACGTTCAAGAAGGTGACCGGCATACGGTTGATGGAGGGGTTCGGACAGACGGAAACCACCCTTACCCTCGGCACCTTCCCATGGATGGAACCGAAGCCGGGCAGTATGGGTGTACCCAATCCGCAATACGACATCGACCTGCTGACGCCTGATGGCCGTTCCGCCGAAGACGGTGAACAGGGGCAGATTGTGATCCGCACCGACAAGAGAAAACCGATAGGACTGTTCAAAGAGTACTACCGTGCCCCCGAACTGACGGAAGAGGCATGGCACGACGGTATCTACTATACAGGCGACGTGGCATGGCGGGACGAAGACGGATACTACTGGTTCGTGGGTCGTGCCGACGACGTCATCAAGAGCAGCGGCTATCGCATCGGGCCGTTCGAAGTGGAGAGCGCGTTGATGACTCACCCCGCCGTAGTGGAATGCGCCATCACCGGAGTGCCCGACGAAATACGCGGACAGGTGGTGAAAGCAACCGTCGTCCTGTCCAAAGAGTATAAGGAGCAGGCAGGCGGAGAGCTCATCAAAGAGTTGCAGGAACACGTGAAGAAAGTGACCGCTCCATATAAATATCCGCGCGTCATTGAGTTCGTAGACGAACTGCCCAAGACCATCAGCGGCAAAATACGTCGTGTGGAAATCAGGAAGAACGATGAGAAATAACCGTCTCGCAAACCATCCTCCTCTAAAGAAGACCGGCATCGTCATGGCGAATAAAGAGCAAATACGGAAGTTGTTGCCTGCTTTCTTGGGAATGATACTTCTCAGTACCGGTATGCTATGCGCACAAAGACGAACAGCCGGGGACTATCCGTACAGCCGCCAAGACACGGCCTCGTATGCCCGGGGATTTATCCACAGGCTGGAGGTGGAAGGCCGTGCAGGTCATATCTTCACAGCCAAAGACTTTCTCGAAGGAGAGAACATGGCAGGCAAGCGAATAGCGACCACCCGCTCCGCCCACCTGAAGTATGCCCTCCGCCTTCGTCCCCGCACAGCTGGCGCCCAAGCATACATAGACGCTTACCAGGGCATCGGCTTGGGGTATTTCGACTTCGGCAATCGAAAGGAACTGGGCTCCCAGTTTGCGCTCTACCTGTTTCAGGGTGGAAGTATCGCCCGGCTTTCTCG
>CAUUOT010000212.1:0-2780 GCA_963546815.1 uncultured Bacteroides sp. | reverse complement strand
TAACCTACGACATCTGGCGCATCACCGAAGGCGAGGTCACACGGACTACCTTCTCGCTGTACACCGTCATCAAGACCATCTATCTCTGCATCAACCGCTTCGCCAAAGACCGGATAGCCAACAAGGCCGCAGCGCTGACCTACAGCACGCTGCTTGCCATCGTGCCCATCCTCGCCGTCCTGTTCGCCATCGCACGCGGGTTCGGTTTCGACAACCTCATGGAAAGCCAGGTAGTGAACGGGTTCGGCGGCCCCACGGAAACGACGCGGATTATCCTGCAACTCGTCGACTCCTACCTTGCGCAGACCAAGAACGGCCTATTCATCGGAGTGGGATTGATCATGCTGCTATGGACGGTTCTGAATCTGATTAACAATATGGAGATAACTTTCAATCGCATCTGGCAGGTGAAGAAAGCCCGCAGCATGTATCGCAAAATAACGGACTACTTCTCTATGCTGTTGCTGATGCCCATCCTGATAGTAGTATCCGGCGGCCTTTCCATCTTCATGAGCACGATGGTGAAAAACACGGAAAGCTTCACCCTACTGGCCCCCGTCGGCAAGTTCATGATACGCCTCATACCGTTTGCACTGACATGGCTCATGTTCACGGGACTATACATCTTCATGCCCAATACCAAGGTGAAGCTCAGGCACGCGCTCGTGTCTGGCATACTTGCGGGTACGGCCTATCAGGCATTCCAGTTCCTCTATATCGGCAGTCAGCTGTGGGTGTCCCGCTACAATGCTATCTACGGAAGCTTCGCAGCCCTCCCCATGTTCCTGTTGTGGCTGCAAATCTCGTGGACCATCTGCCTCTTCGGCGCAGAACTGACATACGCCGGGCAGAACATCGGGAATTTCAGTTTCGATAAAGATACCCGCAACATCAGCCGGCGCTACCGCGACTTCATCTCCATCCTGATCATGTCCGTCATCGCCAAACGATTTGAAGAAAACGCGACGCCTTATACGGCCGAAAGAATATCCCAAGAGTGTAAAATCCCCATCCGCTTAACCCACCGCATTCTCTATGAGTTACAGGAAATCAATCTCCTGCACGAAGTGGCAACGGACGAGAAGAGCGAATACATCGCCTATCAGCCCTCCATGGATATCAACAAGCTGAATGTGGCCCTGCTGTTGGACAGACTGGACACGCACGGCTCCGAGGATTTCAAGATAGACAAGGACGATGCCTTCAATAATCAGTGGGAAACACTCCTGAAAGTGCGGGAAGAATATTATAAGAATGCAAGCCGCATCTTGCTGAAAGATCTGTAGAGAGAGTCCTGCGACAAATCGTCCAAAGTCAATAACGATTGTACGAAATCACCTTACCCTCCGGTTTCCGCGACTTCTTCCGTTTCTCCTTCGCCGGATAACCGACCACGATATCCAGCAAAAGACGCTTGCCGGCAGGGATGCCCGTAAGTTTCTTTATCTCTTTCTCGTCGAACCAGCCCAACACGCAAGACCCCAGTCCCTCGCTCTCCGCCGCCAGAATGATATGTGCCGTGGCAATGCCGATATCGATGAGCGGAAAATACTTATCCTTGATTTTAGCCCCCAGATAAGAGGTCACATTCATCGACTCCTCCACAACCAGGATATGGACGGGAGCGTCCTTGGCAAACTTGTTCATCCCCAGGCCGGCGGCAGCCTTGCCCACCTCGGCACACAACTCCGCATCGGTGACAACCACAAACTTCCACGGCTGCGCATTGCAAGCCGAAGGGGCCAGACAAGCGGCCGCCAATATCCGTTCCAGTTTCTCAGGCTCCACAGCGCGAGCCTTATCATAAGCGCGGTCACTCTGACGCGATGCCGCCAATTCAAGAAAATCCATTCTGTTGACTGTTGTTTATTGATGTATGAGTCTCCCGTCTATTTATATTGCATCATGCGGCTGATGTATTTGCCGATGATATCGAATTCAAGATTCACCACGCCGCCTTTCCCCAAAGCATGAAAGTTGGTATGCTCCAATGTATAAGGAATAATAGCCACCTGAAAAGTATCGTCAGTCGGATTACATACCGTCAGGCTGACCCCGTTCACCGTTACAGAGCCTTTATCTACGGTGACATATCCTCGCTTCGCCATTTCTTTGTCGAATGTATACCGGAAGGTGAAATAATAGCTTCCCTCCGCATCCTTTATATCTACGCATGTTGCAGTACAGTCCACATGTCCCTGTACGATATGTCCGTCCAGACGCCCGTTCATCATCATGCTGCGTTCCACGTTCACCTCATCCCCGACCTCCAGCAGGTTCAGATTAGAGCGCAACAAAGTTTCTTTCATGGCTGTCACGGTATAAGTATCATCCGTCAGGTTCACCACCGTCAGGCAAACCCCGTTGTGAGAAACACTCTGATCTATTTTCAATTCATTTACGAATGAACATTTGAAAGTGAAGTGCACATTCTCTTGCTCTCTGCTCATCGCCACCAGCGTAGCGCACTCTTCTACAATTCCGGAAAACATGGTTCTATCTACTTTTGGATTACTTAACTTATTATTCGTGCGATGCAAAGATATGAAAAGAACTATATAATAAAAAAGGGAAGCTTTTCACAAAGCCTCCCCTTCAGTTTTCAATAGGTATTAGTTTTCTTAAGGTAAAAAGATTGTTTTCAGGATAACGGCGCAAATATAGACCCTTTTCGTGATACGAACCAAATTAAAAAACATGTCTTATAACATATTTTTTGAATGAATATTCATGTATATTATCCATACAAATCTAAGTTCAATAGAAGGTTTCTGTCTTTA
>CAUUOT010000211.1:0-2817 GCA_963546815.1 uncultured Bacteroides sp. | reverse complement strand
GGGGGTCTAAGTCGTATACTTAGGGTACCTCAGTCGTATACTTAGATACCCCCCTGTCAGAAGATGTCCTGACGCGGGCTGCCGGTTTTCACCCGTCATCATGAAAATACATGATTTAATATTTACATTTTCGGTGCGTTGCCCGCCGATTTAAGGGCTTGTTATGAAGAACGTGGTGGAGATGGTATTGCCTTCGCTGTCCACTGCTGTGAGGAAATGTTTGCCGGGCAGAGGTTGCAGAGATAGCTTATGGAAGTCTTGTGTCTGCGCCAGGTAGCTTTCGTCGAGATGCCAGAAAATGGTTGTATGGGGGTTGTTGTGAGCCAGTTCGACGGTTAGGAATCCTTTGCTTCCATCCATTTGTTTGGGCAAGACGATGCGGGCATTCATGGGAGGATAAATAAACTGCATGGGTTGCAAGGCGTCTTCTCCGGAGCCGGGCTCGAAAGGAGGTAGAGGGGCGTACTCCGGATGATGCTGTTTATAATACCATTCCCATACGGGCGGAAGGGTGAACCACGATTGATGCCGGATGGCTGCCGTGTGCGTGTTGTCCTCGTAAACGCGGTGCGTGCCGTCGGCCGACAGGGCGACGAGGTGGTGGTAGGGGCAGGCTTCGGTCTTCAGTCCGGCAGGCAGAATGAGCAGGGTGTCCGTCTCTTCGCAAAACCTGCCTTTCAGGTGTCCAGACCTTCGGCATATCTCCGCTTCGGTGAATACGCCGACAGGCTGCTCGAACCATCGGGGAGAAGCGGGAAGCAGGTTGAACAGGTCGAACAAAACCGGCCCTGCCGTGCGGGCACCCACAAGGCCGGGCTTTCCTTCGCCGCTTGCGTTTCCTACCCACACCCCTACGGCATAGCGCGGAGTGACCCCTACAGCCCAGGCATCACGGAAGCCATAGCTCGTACCCGTTTTCCAGGCAACGGGATGCATCGAAGGAATGGACTTCCAGTCTATTTCTTCCGGACGGTTAACTTCAACCAAGGCGTCAAACGTCTGCCATACCGCACCTGCCTGAAATGGATTGGTTTTTTGTATATCATCGCCTGTCGAAGCACGGGCAGATGCCGTATCCGCCAACAACGTGACGCATGGGGTTTGCGGAAGTCTCAGCAGGCAGCGCCCCATTCGGGCGTATGCACTTGTCACGTCCCACAGGGTTGCCTCCGCACCGCCCAAAATCAAGGATAAGCCGTAGTGAGATGCCGGGCGGTTGATGGTTCGTAAACCTATTTGTCGCAGAAAATGGTGGAATTTGGCTACTCCATACCGTTGCAACATGGTCACCGCAGGGATGTTCAGCGAGCGCGCCAGAGCCTCGGATGCAGGCACGCCGCCTTCGAATTGCTGGTTGAAGTTCTGGGGGGTGAATCCGTTGATGTTGATGGGAATGTCCGGCAGCAGCATGTGTGGCAGCAGACTGCCTTCCTGAAGCAGGACATAATAAAGAAAAGGCTTCAAGATGCTGCCGGTACTTCTTGGAGCTTGGATGACGTCCACTTGATGACCGCCTTGTTTCCGCTCGAAATGCACATTTCCGCAGTACGCCGCCACCTGATTGGTCTGTAGGTCAATCACTAAGATGGCCAGATTTCGAATGTCGCTCCGACTGAACTCATTGCTCCAGCGTTCGGCCAGATTTTCTATTTGTACTTGCAGGTCTTTATCGAGTGTGGTCACGGCGTATTCGCCTTTCTTCTCCAGATAAAGCTTGCTGACCAGGTGCGGAGCTGTCTGCGGGAGCGGATGGGGCTTGTCGGGCAGCGGTTCGCTGATAGCCAGTTCGTAAGTAGACTCGTTGATGATCCCTTTCTCATGAAGTTGCTTCAGCAGTCTGTTCCGTTTTCTGAGCAAGGCATCGCGCCCTTTTGAAAGATGAATCATGGAAGGCGTATTGGGCAATACAGCAAGCGTGGCCGCCTCGGCCCATGAAAGTTCTTCCGCCGGATGGCCGAAGTAACGCCAAGTTGCGGCATCCAGTCCCACGACGTTTCCGCCGAAGGGGGTATGAGAAATGTACATGGACAGTATCTCCTCTTTCGAGGCGCGGAACTCAAGGCGTGTGGCCAAAACCATCTCGATGAGTTTCTCCCGGAAAGTTCGAGGCTTGTTTCTCGCCAAGCGGATGGTTTGCATGGTCAGTGTGCTGCCTCCGCTCACAATGTGCTTGTTCTGCAGGTTTTGTCGGATAGCCCTGCCGATGGATAACGGGTTGACGCCCCAATGGCGATAGAAGTGCCTGTCCTCGAACATAATGAGGCATTGCTTCATTTTATCCGGAACGGTGGTGCGCGGAGGGAAACGCCATTGTCCGTCCGATGCGATGCGTGCCCCCAGCAAGGCCCCGTTGCGGTCGGTCACAACGGTGGAATAGGGCACTCGGAACAGTTGTCCGGGCAGACAGAATATATACCCCGTCACCAGAAAGACAATAGCGACAAGCATTGCCTTTCGGGTGAGGGATAATTGTTTAAGACGGTTTATGATGCTACCTCTCATGAAAAACCGGCTATCATCGGCTGACCGTTGTTCTGCCTGCTTTTGTGCGTGCTTGGGCGGAAACATCGTACATCGCTTCGCATTGGATGGCCGGCAGAATGAAATCGCCCGCGTACGTGGCTTGCAATCTTATCGTGAACGTCTTCGACTCACCGCGTGCCAAATCGAAATAAGTCAATACGCGGTCGTCTCTGATATCCTGATTGGTGTAATTTCGGGTGGCATCGGTCTCGGCGGATGAGTTTATCCGGTCGTTATAAATCTCCCATCCCGACGGCAGAATGTGCGTCAGTGCCAGATTGCTGTAATCGGATG
>CAUUOT010000210.1:0-2879 GCA_963546815.1 uncultured Bacteroides sp. | reverse complement strand
AACTTCCGCCGAGTCGACGGATATCCATTGTCCGTCCCGAAGCGTTTTAAGAAACAGCATCTTTCCGTCCAGACGGGTTATCGAAGAGTTGCCCTCTACATTATACTTGCGACTGCAAGACGTAAAGAAAGCCAACAAAATCAAAAGGGGTAGGATACGACTTATACTTATTCTATTCATGTCCCAAGAGTGTTTTTATCTTGAATTATACTTAGCAAAGGTATTAATATTCCTTATAAAGGAGACGAGAAGAAAGGATTTTTCATGTGGTTTACGTATTTTTGCACAAAGAAGAATTTATAACACAAGAAAAAGATAAATGTCCACCTACGCTCCCTTTGCCAAACCGCTCTATGTAATGTTGAAACCCGTGGGAGCGGTATGCAATCTGGCTTGCGACTATTGCTATTATCTGGAAAAATCCAAACTCTACAAAGAGAACCCCAAGCACGTGATGAGCGAGGAGCTGCTGGAAAAGTTCATCGAAGAATACATTCATTCGCAAACCATGCCTCAGGTGCTGTTCACCTGGCACGGCGGAGAGACGTTGATGCGCCCCCTCTCGTTCTATAAACGAGCCATGGAGCTGCAGAAGAAATACGCCGGAGGACGCACGATAGACAACTGCATACAGACCAACGGCACGCTGCTGACCGATGAGTGGTGCAGGTTCTTCAAGGAGAACAACTGGTTGGTAGGCGTCTCCATCGACGGGCCACAGGAATTTCACGACGAATACCGGAAGAACAAGCAGGGCAAACCGTCGTTCATCAAAGTAATGCAGGGCATCAACCTGCTGAAGAAACACGGTGTGGAATGGAACGGAATGGCGGTGGTGAACGACTTCAACGCCGACTATCCGCTGGAGTTCTACCATTTCTTCAAAGAAATAGGATGCCGATACCTCCAGTTTGCCCCTATCGTGGAGCGCATCACGCCTCATCAAGACGGACGGCACCTCGCCTCTCTGAGTGACAAAGAGAATCGTACGGAGTTGGCCGACTTCTCCGTCAGCCCGGAACAATGGGGCGACTTTCTCTGCACGCTGTTCGACGAATGGGTACGGCAGGATGTGGGCACTTATTACATCCAGCTGTTCGACTCCACGCTGGCCAACTGGATAGGCGAGCAACCGGGCGTATGCACCCTGGCAAAGACGTGCGGCCACGCAGGAGTCATGGAGTTCAACGGAGATGTATATGCCTGCGACCACTTCGTGTTTCCCGAATACAAACTGGGTAACATCCATCAGCAGACTTTGGTGGAGATGATGTACGGCGAAAAGCAGCAAGCCTTCGGCCTGATGAAACAGCAGTCGCTCCCTACCCAATGCCGGGAGTGCGAATGGCTGTTTGCCTGCAACGGCGAATGCCCCAAAAACCGTTTTTCACATACTTTCGACGGCGAACCAAACCTCAATTATCTTTGCGCCGGATATCATAAATTCTTCAGCCATGTAGCCCCCTACATGGACTTCATGAAAAATGAACTAATGAACCAACGTCCACCCGCAAATGTTATGAAAGCGATAAAAGAAGGAATACTGAGATAGACTGATAAAGAATATATAAACCATTAAAATGAAAAGAACAATATGAAACGAACAGTAAAGAAGTGTCTACTTGCATCCGCTGCTGCATGGACGGTCTGCTCGGCACGTGCAGACGAAGGAATGTGGTTGCTGCAACTGATCAAACAGCAGAACTCCATCGAAATGATGAAGAAACAAGGCCTGAAACTGGAAGCGGACGATCTGTACAATCCGCACGGCGTGTCGCTGAAAGATGCCGTAGGTATCTTCGGCGGTGGCTGCACCGGCGAAATCATCTCGCCCGAAGGGTTGATTCTGACCAACCACCACTGCGGCTACTCCTCCATTCAGCAGCACAGTTCCGTGGAGCACGATTACCTGACGGATGGCTTCTGGGCCAAGAACCGCAACGAAGAGTTGCCCACTCCGGGCCTGAAGTTCCGTTTTGTGCATCGCATTGTCGACATCACCGACTTGGTGAACGAAAAGGTGAAAGCCGGCGAAGTGGACGAAGTGAATGCCATGACACGCCCCTTCCTCAACAAGCTGGCAACGGAAGAACTGCGGAAAAGCGACCTCAACGGCAAACCCGGCATCGTGGCGCAGGCATTGCCTTTCTATGCGGGGAATAAGTATTATCTGATTTACTACAAGGTGTACAGCGATGTCCGCATGGTTGCCGCTCCTCCCTCATCGGTAGGAAAGTTTGGCGGCGAAACGGACAACTGGATGTGGCCTCGCCATACAGGAGACTTCTCCGTGTTCCGTATCTATGCCGATGCCAACGGTGAGCCTGCCGACTATAGTCTAAACAACGTACCTCTGAAGACGCCCAAATTCTTGCCCATCTCCATCAAGGGACTGCAAGAAGGAGACTATGCCATGATTATGGGTTTCCCCGGTTCTACTGAGCGCTACTTGACTCAAAGTGAAGTGAAACAGCGCATGGAAGCCGTTAACAAAGCCATGATAGATATGCGCGGCGTTCGTCTTGAAGTATTGCGCAAGTTTATGAATGCGAGCGACAAAACACGCATCCAGTATGCCAGCAAATTTGCGGGAAGCAGCAACTACTGGAAAAACTCCATCGGCATGAACAAAGCCATCATAGATAACAACGTGCTAAACACCAAAGCCGAGATAGAGAAACAATACGCAGCGTTTGCCAAAGGTAAACCCGAATACGAGGGCGTGGTGGAGAAAATAGACGCCATCGTCGGGCAGAGCAGCCCTACGTTGCGACAGCTGTACTACACCAGTGAGGCACTGCGCAGAGCCATTGAGTTCGGAAGCACTTACCTGATCATGGACAACATCCAAAAAGCCCTCGAAGAGAAAAACGACTCGC
>CAUUOT010000209.1:0-2900 GCA_963546815.1 uncultured Bacteroides sp. | reverse complement strand
CCTCTACTTGGTGGAAGAAGGCGTGTGCGCGATAGCTGATGGCCTCGTTGCGGTAAACGCGTCCCGGGCAGAGCACGCGGATAGGCGGACGGGTGGTGCCCATCACGCGACTCTGTACGCTGGAGGTATGCGTGCGCAGGATGATGTTATTCGATACGTTCTTGGCATTGTTCTCGATGAAGAATGTATCTTGCATATCACGTGCGGGATGGTCTTCGGCAAAGTTCATGGAGGAGAACACGTGCCAGTCGTCTTCTATTTCCGGACCGTCGGCAATGTTGAAGCCCATGCGGGAGAAAATATCGATGATTTCGTTCTTTACGATGGTCAGGGGGTGACGTGTGCCCAATTTCACCGGATAGGCGGAACGGGTCAGGTCGAGGTCGTCGCGGCCGCTATCACGGTTTTCGAACTGCTCTTTCAGTGCAGCCATTTTTTCCTGTGCCTTGTTCTTGAGTTCGTTCAGGCGCATGCCCACCTCTTTTTTCTGCTCGGCGGCCACGTTGCGGAAGTCTGCCATCAGTTCGTTGATGGCTCCTTTCTTGCTGAGATATTTCAGGCGCAGTGCTTCCAATTCTTCGGCATTGGAGGCTTTGAGCGCCTCTACTTCTTGTAGTAGCTGGTTGATTTTAGCTATCATGTCGTCGTTGTCTTTTATTGTTCTTAGAAATGTTGCAAAGATATGATTTTCTAAAGACATCGCTTCCATGGGGAGAACTTAAATTCGCCGCTCCTCCGTTCTGTCGGATGTCTTAGCGTGACGGATTAAGCCTGTCTGTCCTTATATAAATAAGGTAAAGAAAGCAGGGGCGGGAAGGCGAATGGGCCGGAATCCGTTTACACCATCTGTAAATCTTGAAACATCCCGCGGTATGCAGCGGCTTTCTTCTCCAAGGCGAGAGGATAGGCCCTTGAGGAAGAGGGCATGCGGTAGAGGCGCATCGGTCTGCCCTCGAACAGGAATGTTGCAAACTCGCTTACCTTAGGAGTCTCGACGGAAATTTGCCTGCGGAGGACGTCCGTCGCTTTCTCGCCGGTGGTTACAAGGGCGCTGCATTGGGGTAGCTGGCGCAGTAGGGATGGTATGTCGGTAGGTTGTACCACCTCCAGATATTTGTCGGAAGCATTGTCCTGCAGGCGACGTATGACGGTTGCCGTGTCGTACAGAGCAATGCCTTTCTCTTGCAGGAAGTCAATGAGAATTTCTTTGCGGAAGGTTTTCTTCGCCGTGTCAGTAAATCGGTCTCTGTCATTAAAGAACACGAGACCTGCAATTCGCCACATGTCGTTTCCCCAGTTAGGGTAGTAGAATTCCATCGACCAACGTTTCCGCTGTGGCGGAAAACTGCCCAGCATCAGCAGGCGGGCATTACGGGGAAGGAATGGTTCGAAGGGATGGTGTTCAATCTCCATGCTTCTCGTTGGAGTGTTCGGTATCTTTGTGTTTCGGTTCTTTCTTAGCAAGCATCACTACGTTGTACACGTATTCGGTCATCCATTCCTCCGAGTAGCCCAGCCGCTCTTTATACTGGCGCACGGCCATGGCCGTCTTGTGCACGTCGTCTTTCTTCCAAACGGTCTTGGTACATACGTCGTGCACAGTTTTGGCTGTCATGCTGCGCAGGGCGCCTTTGAAGACGGAGGGCATGCGGAACTTCCACTGCATCAGGTTGCCCATGAGCATCATCAGGTCGTTGGAGAAGCCTTGATACATGAAGAGGTATCCTTGTACATCGTTCTGCGTACGGCAATATCTTTTTACGGACGCATCTATCTCCTTGAAGAAGTTTTCGCTGATGTGGTAGTCTTGCATCAGCATTCTGCGCGAGGCGGTCTTTTCGGCCTGTCCCAGGCGTCCTCCCTGGGTGGGAATTTTGAACAGGCGCTTGAAGTTGGCCACGTCGGGCACGAAGCGTATGTTGGTGATTCCCAGATTAGCGGCTATGACAGATTGGAAGTAGACGCGTGTGAGCGACACAAAATCTTCTACATTATGAGAGGGGGTGTTTTCGTTATTTTTGTTGAAAAGTTTGGTAAACAGGTTCATCTGAAACAGGGTTTATAAGGGTTGATTATTTGGAGTGATTACGCCGGCAAAAGTAGGGCTTTTTGCAAGTTCTTTCAAAAAAAAGAACGTTTTTCTGTCATTATCTCAAGAAAGGATGTATTTTTGCCCGACGTTATTATTAACAAATCTGTAAAAACTAAGTATTATGAAAGATTTAATTGCAAAAGTGGCGGAATTGTACGTCGCATTCGAGAAAGACGCGAAGGCTCAGTTGGAAAATGGAAACAAAGCAGCCGGCACACGTGCCCGCAAGGCTTCTTTGGAGATTGAAAAGACAATGAAAGCTTTCCGTAAAGCGTCTTTGGAAGCTGCAAAGTAAAGACGGGCACCGAAAATGCTGTGAAAGACTGCCACAATTCTATGGGCGGTCTTTTTTTATCCCTATAGAAGAAACGGCGTCTATGACATGGGCGAAGCGCGGTCGACGCAGTGGATGCTTGTAACGTATTTTGGATAAGTTCGCAAAAATGGGAGGGTGACGAGTTGATCCTACCCGAATTCGAGATAGGGATTAAAACAAATTGAGCTCTTTTTGAAAAACTGCAATACTGTGATTTGACAGGATACATCTCCTTCTACCATCTTCGTACCATGTTCGGTTCATCTTCGCTCCATCTCTTGAGGGATAGAAAAGTGCCGAGAGAAGCATCCTCCCCACGCTGCGGGCACTGCATGCTGTTCCGGTATCCGGAAAGATGATGAATGGGATTGTTCAGTCTGGAAGAGACGGATGTAGGGTATAGCAAGCCTTCGCCGGTTGTTTATTATACGATTTCTTATATTGAACTCAGGTTGGTTCTGGGTGCAGGAACGAGTTGGCACCCCCGTTTTT
>CAUUOT010000208.1:0-3026 GCA_963546815.1 uncultured Bacteroides sp. | reverse complement strand
CTTAAACTCTCGTATATTTCTTGTCATTTTCCTCGCATATACAAGGCACTCAATGTCGCATATACAGTTCTACCCTATCACCTCGAAACGGGCAAACCGCAACAAGAGTTGTTTGTCTCCGGCATTCTCGAAATGGATGGTGGCTTTAGCATTGTCGCCTTCTCCCTCTACGTTCAAGACTTTACCTATGCCGAAGCGTTCGTGCTCGATGAGTTGTCCCTTTTGGACAAGATGGGAAGCAGTGCCGGACGGCGAATCCGTTCTTGCCCCTTCCGTAGAAAACATCACTCGTTTCAGATTGCGGGAAGGAGGCGGAGATATCAGCTGTTTTCGCGAACGCAACGGCATATCGTCTCTCTTTTCATGAGAAGAGTTTTTACTTTCCTTTTCATCCATCCCGAAAGACAACCCGGCATGTTGCGGCAGACGCAAAAAGCGCATATCGATATCTTTCAAAAAACGACTGGGGCTACCGAACTCCATCTTACCATACCGAAAACGGGTTCTGGCATACGATAAGAAACAGTGCTCTTCAGCGCGTGTCATGGCGACGTAGAACAGCCTGCGCTCCTCTTCCAAGGCTCTCGGAGACTCGCCAATCATCGTGCCGGGAAAGAGATTTTCCTCCATCCCAACCACGAATACATTCTTAAACTCCAGTCCCTTGGCAGCGTGAATGGTCATCAAGGTTATCTTCTCGTCGTCGCCATCCTTATCAGAGTCCTGATCAGTGAGAAGAGAAACTTCCGACAAGAAATCGCCTAACAGAATACGCGCATCCCCTTCCTCCTGACGTTGAACACAGAAGTCATTCATACCGTTCATCAGTTCTTCAATATTTTCCTTGCGACTCAGATTCTCCGGCAGGTTGTCCTGACAAACATCATTGATGATGCCCGATTGACGGATAAGTTCGGTTCCTATTTCATAAGCATTCTTTTCGGTTGCATCCGTTATAAAGCCAGCTATCAGATTACGGAAGCCCTGCAACTTTCCGACCGTACCTCTGTTGAAGTTCAAGCCATACGACAACGGCTCGCAAAGCACTGTCCACAGACTGACAGCATGCTCCGTGGCAGCGGAAACGATTTTGCCCACGGTAGTGTCGCCGATGCCACGTGCCGGATAATTGACGACACGCTTAAAGGCCTCTTCGTCATTAGGATTCACTATCAGTCGGAAATAGGCTATCACATCTTTTATTTCCTTACGCTGATAGAAGGACAGACCACCGTATATGCGATAAGGCATATTCCGTTTACGCATGGCTTCTTCGAAAATACGACTCTGCGCATTGGTTCGGTAAAGTATAGCGAAATCGGAGTAGGCATAATGCTTCTCCCGTCGCATCTCGGCCACTTTATTCGCAACAATTTCTCCCTCTTCCACATCGCTGTATGCCTGATAAACGCCAATCGCCTCTCCCCTCTCCTTTTCCGAGAAAACTTCCTTGCGTATCTGCCGATGATTTTTTTCTATCAGACTGTTGGCGGCACACACGATGGTCTGGGTAGAACGATAATTCTGCTCCAGCTTAAAGACCTTGGTGTCGGGATATACCTTCGTAAAGTATAGGATATTGTCGATGTCAGCCCCTCGGAATGAGTAGATGCTCTGTGCGTCGTCGCCTACTACACAGACGCGCCGATGATTTTTAGCCAGTTGCAGCACAATGCTGTGCTGCGCAAAGTTGGTATCCTGATACTCATCCACGAGAATAAAACGGAACAGTTCCTGATAGCGGGCAAGTACTTCCGGATGGTCGCGGAACAGCAAGAATGTATAGAAGAGCAAATCGTCGAAGTCCATAGCATCCGCCTGCCTGCAACGTTCGCGGTATCTCGTGTATATATCTCTGAGGGCAGGCACTCTTGCCGCACGGTCTGCCTCGTAGACCTCCTTGTTATTGGCATAGGATTCGGGAGACACCAGATGGTTCTTCGCGTTAGAGATACGAGCCTGCACCATGCCGGGCTTGTAAATCTTATCATCGAGTTTCATCTCTTTGATGATGGAGCGTATCAGGCTCTTGCTGTCGGCCGCATCGTAGATGGTGAATTGAGGAGTAAAACCGAGGTGTTGCGCCTCGGCATGCAGAATGCGCAGAAACATGGAGTGGAAAGTCCCCATCCATAAGCGGCGTGCCCGTTCCGTTCCCACCAGACGGGCTATGCGCTCTTTCATCTCGCGCGCCGCCTTGTTGGTAAATGTCAGTGCAAGAATGTTCCAAGGTTGGTATCCGTTCTCCAGCAGATGGGTAATCTTATAAGTCAGCACGCGTGTCTTCCCCGAACCGGCACCGGCTATTACCAACGACGGACCATCATTATAGAGCACCGCCGCCCGCTGCTCTTCGTTCAATTCCTGCATATAATCGGGCATATTCCGTTGGATATAAAGGTGAATACGCGGCAAAGATAGGCAAAGCTCATGAGACGCACGAACATTTCCCCGCGTTATCTTGTTTATAGCATGAAGTTCCAAAACTTAAATGATTGAAACTAATGAATCCATTATTAATGACTTTAACGCTAACAATTATGACGTATGAAATGCCAAAACTTCCGTATGCAAACAACGCATTGGAACCTGTAATCAGTCAGCAAACAATAGATTATCACTACGGTAAGCATCTGCAGACCTATGTAAACAACCTCAACAGCCTGGTGCCGGGAACGGAATTCGAGGGAAAGGATGTGACTACGATTGTCGCCACAGCACCGGACGGCGCCATCTTCAACAATGCGGGACAGGTGCTGAACCACACTTTATACTTCTTGCAATTCTCGCCCCGACCGACACAGAAAGAGCCTGTGGGCAAACTGGCGGAAGCTATCCGACGCGACTTCGGCAGCTTCGAGAACTTCAAGAAAGAATTCAATGCCGCCGCCGTCAGCCTGTTCGGGTCGGGATGGGCATGGCTTTCCGTAGATAAGGACGGTAAGCTGCACATCACCAAAGAGGCTAACGGAGGAAATCCCGTGCGCTCCGGACTGGCTCCGCTGATGGGATTCGATGTTTGGGAG
>CAUUOT010000207.1:0-3033 GCA_963546815.1 uncultured Bacteroides sp. | reverse complement strand
TCATTCTAAACAGAAAATCAGTGTGCAAATATAAGAAGAAAGGATGGATAAAAAAAGGGAAGAGGTCTTTTTTCGGAAAAGCAGACTTTGCTGTGCGGCAAATCATGCTTGCCTTTCCTCTCTACCTTGCTCGACAGAGTTGCACAAGATGGCATCTTGTGTTGATTAAGATGGCTTCTTATGCTGTTCAAGATGGCATCTTGTACAGTTCAATCTATATTGTTTTTCTTAAAAGGAATATGTGCTTCTGCTGCCGGGTGTCTTTGTTTTATGGGGTAAGTGCTACTTTCCGAAGCGGAGCCCCATGCTTTCGGATAATTATACTATCTTTGACGCACTAATCAATGTAAGGAAGGGAAACCATGATACAGAACGAACGCAACGGCCGACACGAGCATGTACTCCACGTGGCACGCCACATGATGACCGCTGCACGTACAGCTCCCAAAGCGAAAGGCGTCGATATCATCGAGGTGGCCTTGGTGACGGGCGAAGACCTAAAAAAGTTGTCGGCCCGAATGGTCGATATGGCGGAAGAACTCGGCATGAAGTTCTTTCTTCGGGATGCGGAAAACATCTTGCAAGCCGAATGTATTGTTATAATAGGTACTCGCGAGCAGGCTCAAGGTCTGAATTGCGGGCATTGCGGCTTCCCTACCTGTTCGGAGCGGATGCCGGAGGTGCCGTGTGCGCTGAATACGGTGGACGTGGGCATTGCCATAGGTCCGGCTTGTGCCGTGGCGGCGGATATGCGCGTCGACACGCGCGTGATGTTCTCGGCCGGACTTGCCGCTCAGCGTTTGGAGTGGCTCAAGGGTTGCAAGTCTGTCTTTGCGATACCGGTGAGCGCATCTTCTAAAAATCCGTTCTTCGACCGCAAGCCGCAGAACACTCCGGCATAGAGCCGGCTGGAGGCGGTGGCAGGGCGTTGACCGGCGTGCAAGCAGGTGCGGGCCGACCTCCCGCAGGAAGAGAAGGAGAATAAATCGAGAACTTTAACCGACGAATAGATGGGAATTATAGCAGGACTTCCGATTGGAGGGGCATCGGAAAAAGAGTATCAAGTACATTTCGGCAAGAACATCGTCACAGAGATGCGTGCCCCCCTACTGCCCGCCGAGTGGGCCCCGCAAAGCGGAGTGCAACTGACGTGGCCGCACACCGCTACGGACTGGGCGTACATGCTCGATGAGGTAGAAGATTGCTTCGTGAAGATAGCCCGCGAGATAGCCCGGCGGGAGAAACTGCTGATTGTTACCCCCGACCCGGAACAGGTGGAAAAACGGATAGCCGGACAGGTGGACAGGAAGAACGTCCGTTTCCTGACGTGCGAAACCAACGATACGTGGGCAAGAGACCACGGTGCCCTGGCGATGACGGACGCGGACGGCGTTTCGCTACTCGACTTCAAATTCAACGGCTGGGGGTTGAAATTCGCTTCCGACAAAGACAATCTGATTACCCGCCGTGCCGTGGAAGCCGGGACGCTGCACGGAAGATACGTCAATCGGCTGGGCTTCGTCCTCGAGGGTGGCTCTATCGAAAGTGACGGCATGGGCACGCTGCTCACCACTTCGGCGTGCCTGCTCTCTCCGAACCGCAACGGACAGATGAACCGGGCGGAGATAGAAGAGTATCTTCGCGGCGTTTTCAACCTGAGGCGTGTGCTTTGGCTGGACGACGGCTATCTTGCGGGCGACGATACGGACAGCCATATCGACACGTTAGCCCGCTTTTGTTCGCCGGATACCATCGCCTATGTGAAGTGCGACGACACAGGAGACGAACATTACGACGCACTGCAAAGGATGGAGAAGCAACTGAGAAGCTTCCGTACCCTGAACGGAGAGCCTTATCGACTGCTGGCATTGCCCATGGCGGACAAGATAGAAGAAGAGGGAGAGCGACTGCCCGCTACTTATGCCAATTTCTTGATTATAAACGAGGCGGTGCTCTACCCTGTCTATCGTCAACCGGAGAACGACAGGCGTGCCGAAACGGTGCTGCGCCAAGCCTTTCCCGACCGTGAGGTCGTAGGCATCGACTGCCGCGCACTGATCAAACAGCACGGTTCGTTGCACTGCGTCACCATGCAATATCCTTCAGGCGTATTGAAATGAATGCGGATGGGCGTGTTCAGAGGAAGAAAATAAACGGAACAATCATCTAAAAAGAAAGAGAATATGAGAAAGCTGAAAGTAGGCGTCGTCCAGCAAAGCAACGTGGCCGATCGGCCAACCAACCGGATGAATCTGACCAAGAACATCAAGGAATGTGCCGAACAGGGCGCCCGGCTGGTCGTGTTGCAGGAGCTGCACGACTCCCTCTACTTCTGTCAGACGGAAGATACACGACTGTTCGACTTGGCAGAGCCTATTCCCGGCCCTTCCACCGACTTCTATTCGGAACTGGCCGCTTCCCTTCACATCGTGTTAGTGACTTCTCTGTTTGAAAAACGGGCACCCGGTCTGTATCATAACACCGCCGTGGTGTTCGACACGGACGGGAGCATCGCCGGCAAATACAGGAAAATGCACATCCCCGATGACCCGGCCTATTATGAGAAGTTCTACTTTACTCCCGGAGATATCGGGTTCGAGCCTGTTCAGACTTCCCTCGGCAGACTGGGCGTGCTGGTTTGTTGGGACCAGTGGTATCCCGAAGCTGCCCGCCTCATGGCACTGAAGGGCGCGGAGATATTGATATATCCCACTGCCATAGGTTGGGACGCTATGGATACGGAAGAGGAACAAAGCCGTCAGCTCAATGCTTGGAGGCTATCGCAACGTGCCCATGCCGTTGCAAACGGGCTACCCGTTGTCTCCGTCAACCGTGTGGGACACGAACCAGACCCTTCAGGCGTGACGGGGGGCATCTTTTTTTGGGGAAACAGTTTCGTTGCCGGACCGCAAGGTGAAATATTGGCGCAAGCGGGCAACAGCCTCCCGGAAAACATGGTGGTGGAAGTAGATTTGGACCGTTCGGAAAATGTGCGCCGCTGGTGGCCGTTCTTGCGCGACCGCCGGATTGATG
>CAUUOT010000206.1:0-3035 GCA_963546815.1 uncultured Bacteroides sp. | reverse complement strand
TTATATAGATATAGCTACAAACCCAATGTTTGAAAAAGAAAATCTGTTGCAAACAGATACTATATTACCTCAGATAGCTTATTATGCGAGTTTGACTGCAGCTAAAATGGAAGATTATCCTAATATCTTGAAATACGCTCCGTATGCAAAAAATGATAAAGAAGTAGGCAAATATGCAATGGAATTTATTTCTACTGCACTGAAAGCTGAAGGTGATACAGTAAAATGGATTGCTTCTTTGAAAGAAGGTATCCAAAAATATCCTGAACACTCTTTCTTCTTTGGACATTTGATTGATTACTATAGCAATAATAATAAATATAACGAAGCAATGCAGTTTGCCGATGATATGCTCGCCAAAGATCCTACCAACACATTCTACTTGTATGTAAAAGGCTATCTGTATCACAACATGAAAGATTATGATAAAGCCATTGAGTTTTATAAAAAGACGACAGAAGTAGATCCTAATTATGCAGAAGCATATTCTAATCTTGGATTAATTTATTGCTTACAAGCTCAAGAGTTTTCAGAAACAGCAACCACTGATATAAATGATCCCAAATATAAGAAAGATCAAGATACTCTGAGAAATTTTTATGAAAAGGCAAAACCGAATTATGAAAAAGCAAGAGAATTGAAACCCGAGCAAAAAGAATTATGGCTGAATGGTTTATATAGGGTTTATTATAATTTACAATTAGGGCCGGAATTTGAGGAAATTGAAAAAATGATGCAATAAGAGTAGTTGTATCAACTCCAAAGAGAGTATATCTTAATCTACAAACGGTGAAAGATTAACTAACGTGAGTTCGACGAATTATCCATGTGTAGAGCATCCGTGTTTCATAGATCAAAATATTAGTATTCACGGTATCTGAGTAGCTGTATTTATCGGCGTTCTGTAACGACGTTTACGTAACTCCGTTACGAGGTTTGTCGTAGCTTCGTTACGATTTTGGCAGTTACTCAGAAAGGGTGTTTACCGAACTCATATTGTTCGACATCAGAATACAAAGTTAACTAATCTTAGGGAGGGGAGAATGTTCCCCTCCTTTTTCTATTGTTTAAGTTATCCACCGGGTTCTTCAAGGGCTTCAAGCCCCCAGCAGCAAGGCACCCCCGTGGCGTTTTTCATATTGTCAAACACTACCGAGATTTTGCACATCTATCTGGAAACGGCCTTTACACAGAGATGGATCTGGTAATGTGCCCGTTTTTGCAGAGGTCTCATTTCATGAAAAATACCTCTCCGGTAAGGCCGAGGCAAGGTGCGATAAATGGATGGCCCGCAGTACAAATAATCGGGAAAAGGATTACCTTTGCCGCCGTTAAACATAACTGCAAACATTATGAACTATATTTCGGACGACACTCGTAAAGTGACCACACACCGCCTCGTAGAAATGAAACAGCGGGGCGAAAAGATTTCCATGCTGACGTCATACGACTATACGATGGCGCAAATTGTGGATGGCGCCGGCGTAGACGTCATTCTGGTGGGCGACTCGGCCTCCAACGTGATGGCGGGCAATGTCACCACGCTTCCCATCACCCTCGACCAGATGATTTATCACGGCAAGTCGGTGGTACGAGGTGTAAAGCGGGCCATGGTCATCGTCGACATGCCTTTCGGTTCTTATCAAGGCAACGAGTTGGAGGGACTGGCTTCCGCCATCCGCATCATGAAGGAGAGCCATGCCGACGCCCTTAAGCTGGAAGGCGGCGAGGAGGTCATCGGCACGGTGACCCGCATTCTCAGCGCAGGCATCCCCGTCATGGGGCATCTGGGACTGATGCCGCAGTCCATCAATAAATACGGTACGTACACCGTTCGCGCCAAGGATGAATCCGAAGCGGAAAAGTTGGTGCACGACGCCCACCTGTTGGAAGAAGCCGGCTGCTTCGGACTGGTGCTGGAGAAGATTCCCGCCGCTCTGGCCGCCCGTGTGGCGAGCGAGCTGACCATCCCCGTCATCGGTATCGGCGCCGGTGCCGAGGTGGACGGGCAGGTGCTCGTGGCGCAAGACATGCTGGGGATGAACAACGGCTTCAGACCACGCTTTCTGCGCCGCTATGCCGACCTGCACACGGTTATGACCGATGCCATCAGCCGCTATGTGTCCGATGTGAAGAATTTGGATTTCCCGAATGAGAAGGAACAGTATTGATAAACTGATGACGTTGAACTTCTGGCGGATATGTACGGCCAACCTGCTGTTTTTTGTCTCCGTGCATATGCTCTTCCCACTACTTCCTTTCGAAATGGGGAGGCAGTTGAACATTTCCGCAGGACAAGCGGGCGGACTATTCTTGGTCTTTGCGGCTGCCATGTTCGTCATAGGGCCTTTTCATGCTTATCTGGTGGATGAATACAAGAGGAAGCATGTACTATTATTGTCCATGCTTGTCACGCTGGTCGCCACGTTAGGGTATACCTTTGTGGATAGCTATGTCAAGCTCTTGTTGCTGGCATCGGTTCAGGGGGCGTGCTTCGGGCTGGCAGTGACGGCGGGCATCACTGTGTCCATTGACATCATCTCCTCTACATGCCGCAGTGCCGGAAATACTTTCTACGCGTGGGCTGCCCGATTGGGGATGCTGGCGGGTGCGGTGGCGGGCATCTGCGTGTATCGGTCGTACGGCTTCCGTATGCTCACTTACCTGTCTGCGGCGGTGTCTCTGCTGGGCATGCTTTTTGCTACCAGGGTATATGTGGCTTTCCGTGCTCCGATAGGGATGAGGTTATGCAATATCGACCGCTTCCTGCTGCCGCGCGCATGGATAATGGCCCTCAATATGTCATTGATGGCTTTCGTTCCGGGCCTATTGCTACCTTTGATGATTACCGGCAACTACTGGGCGCTGGCGGCATTGGCTTTGCTGGCATTCATTACCATTCCGCTGATAAAGATGTTTATCAAACTGTCTTGTCATTGCCAGCGAGGGACGGCTAATACGACCTGCTATCTGTCGGTAGAAACAGGGTTCCTGATAGGCATTGCCGTGGGTTGCCTGCTGATGAATGAGGCGCA
>CAUUOT010000205.1:0-3036 GCA_963546815.1 uncultured Bacteroides sp. | reverse complement strand
ACCCTTCGCCCCGAACATTCTTGCACAGACTCTGACGGAAGCCAAGGCGTGGTACGAAAACGGCGACTACCGACGAGCTCTGCCCGTTTATAAAAAGCTGGCGGAGACACAGCCTGCCAACGGAACTTACCGGCTCCACTATGGCGTGTGCTGCTTGCACGAGGGACAACCGGCGGAGGCACTGCCCCACCTCGAGGCAGCCGTCAGACGCCGTGTGCCCGGTGGACAATACTATCTGTCATATGCCTACAACGACCTCTACCGATTTGACGAGGCCATCAAGACCTGCGAGGCCTACATCGCCGAGCTTGAAAAGCGTAAACGTTCCACCGAACAGGCGGAAAGGCTGCTGCAAACCGCTCGAAACAACCTTCGTCTGCTAAAAGGGGTGGAGAGGGTTTGCATCGTAGACAGCTTTGTGGTAGACAAAACCGACTTCCTCCACGCTTACCGCATCAGCCCTGAATCGGGGCGACTAATGATGTGTCGTTCCTATTTCAACGACTCCGTCAGTCATGGAGCAACCGTCTACCAGACCGAACGAGGCAACAAACTCTACTACGCCGAGCTGCAGACGGACAGCATTCTCGGCCTCGTCAGCCGCAACAGACTGCTCGACGGGTGGAGTAGCGCCTCACCTCTGTCCCAGAGCATCAATACGTGTCGCAACGCCGACTATCCCTTTGCGTCGACAGACGGGCTCACTCTCTATTTCGCGGCGGACGGACAAGGCTCCACGGGCGGATACGACATCTTTGTTACCCGTCTCGGCACTGACGCTGACACTTACCTCGCACCTGAAAACGTGGGAATGCCCTTCAACTCAGCCTACAACGACTATATGTATGCTGTGGACGAGTTTACCAACCTCGGCTGGTTCGCCTCAGACAGGCACCAACCAGAGGGAAAAGTTTGCGTCTACGTCTTCGTTCCCAACACTTCAAAGCAGGTATACGACTACGAAAATACTCCCAGAGAGCAGCTCATTGCTCTTGCACAAATCCGCTCCATCCGCGACACTTGGACCGATGACACCGTTGTCCGCGCCGCCCAAGAAAGGTTGCAACAACTCTCCCAAGGCACGCAATCTGTTGTCCTCAGACCGAAACCCGACTTTCTCTTCATCCTTGACGACCAAACCATTTATCGCCACGCTGACGATTTCCACTCACCCCGCGCCCGCACTCTCCATGCTGAATACCTTCAAAAAGAGGAAGACTTCCGACAGCTCACGGCACGACTCAAGCAGATGCGTTCCGACTATGCTGACGCTACTTTGGAAAAGAAAAAACAAATATCCGCCGCCCTCCTCGACCTTGAGCAACGACACCGACAACTTTCTGCCGAGCAGCAGCAAACTCTAATCCAGATACGTCAGATTGAAAAAACAAACCCTTAAAACAATAGAATTATGGACATCCTCATCATCGCGACACTTATCATTGCCGCCATCATTCTCCTCTTGATGGAACTATTCCTCATCCCGGGCATCAGCATCGCAGGCATATTGGCCGTGGTCTGCCTCCTTTCAGCCAACTATATCGCTTTCGCCTATATGGGAGCGACAGCGGGTTTCGTCACCCTTGCCGTTTCCACGGCGGCATGCATCGGTGCACTGATCCTTTTCATGCGCTCCAAAGTACTCGACAGGGTTGCTCTCAAGAAAGACATCACTTCTCGCATCGACCGCACAGCCGAACACCGGATACAAGTAGGCGACACCGGCATCACCGCCACCCGCCTGGCCCTCATCGGTTATGCCAACATTGGCGGACACATCGTCGAGGTGAAGTCCACTGATGGCTTTCTTGACGAGAAGACCCCTGTCAAGGTAAACCGTATCACGGATGGCATCCTCATGGTAGAAAAAATAACAGACTAATACTCACTTAATATTTATTTTATGGAACCCAACACTATGTTTTTAGCTGGTCTGCTCATCGCAGGCGGAATCATTTTTCTGGTAATCTTCTTCCATTACGTACCGTTCTTCCTCTGGCTCTCGGCCAAAGTATCGGGCGTCAGCATCTCGTTGATACAACTCTTCCTGATGCGTATCCGTAACGTCCCACCCTACATTATTGTCCCCGGAATGATCGAAGCTCATAAAGCCGGATTGAAGAACATTACCCGCGACGAACTCGAAGCCCATTACCTCGCCGGTGGTCATGTCGAACGAGTGGTACACGCCCTCGTTTCCGCCTCGAAGGCCAATATCGAACTGCCTTTCCAGATGGCCACTGCCATCGACTTGGCGGGTCGCGACGTGTTCGAAGCCGTTCAGATGTCCGTCAACCCTAAGGTCATTGACACTCCTCCCGTCACTGCCGTAGCCAAAGATGGCATTCAGCTGATAGCCAAAGCACGCGTCACCGTGCGTGCCAACATCCGTCAGCTGGTCGGTGGTGCCGGAGAAGACACCATCCTGGCACGTGTCGGCGAAGGCATCGTATCATCCATTGGCTCGTCCGAGAACCATAAAACAGTTCTCGAGAACCCTGACTCCATCTCCAAACTCGTATTGCGCAAAGGTCTTGATGCAGGCACCGCCTTCGAAATTCTCTCTATCGACATTGCCGACATAGACATAGGTAAGAACATCGGTGCTGCCCTACAAATGGACCAAGCCAATGCCGACAAGAACATCGCACAGGCCAAAGCCGAAGAACGTCGTGCCATGGCCGTCGCCAGCGAACAAGAGATGAAGGCAAAAGCCCAAGAAGCCCGCGCCAAAGTCATCGAAGCCGAAGCCGAAGTGCCCAAAGCCATGGCCGAAGCCTTCCGCACCGGTAACCTTGGCATCATGGACTATTACCGCATGAAGAATATCGAAGCCGATACCTCCATGCGCGAGAACATAGCTAAACCATCAACCGGCAACACGAATCAGCCGCTGAGTAAATAATCGCCATTACGGATAATCAACCTTCTCATGAATATGAAAAAGCAATTTGCTTCCTCCGAGTTAATCATCAACGAAGACGGTTCGGTGTTCCACCTCCATCTCAAGCCCGAATGGTTGGCGGACAAAGTAAT
>CAUUOT010000204.1:0-3051 GCA_963546815.1 uncultured Bacteroides sp. | reverse complement strand
AGAACGACCGTCAACCCGATGAGGATAATAAGAACAATACTACCGATTATCAATCCGTTCACGGTCTGTTTGCGAAAGACCTCCCGTGAGGTCAACCCCTCCCCTTTCAGTACGATGTCTTTCCCGTCGTTGCCGGCTACTTGGCGTATCGCTTTCATATTTCTGTCGTATGCTTGGCGGGTGTCCCTATCCAACTGCTCGGACACGAATGCCTGCAGCTTGTCGTTGCCGCAGACAAACTCCGTGCAAGCGGCTCCCTGCTCGCTGGTGGTCCGTGCATGCAGGGCGGCGGTTGTCTTCAGTTGTTCTTTCGTGGCCTTCCAGTAGCCTTTGCGGGCGCTCTCCAGCATTACGGCCGTCATTGCCTGAAAGGATGCCGGATTGACACGACGAAAATAATCATGGATTCCCAATCTGTTCTCATCCAGAATATACATCTTGTACAAATCGTCGAACAGTTCTTTGTCCATGACCGACGGACGCATCACGTGCCAACCGAAGATGTTGCGGAAGATTTCGCCGAACATCTGTGCCGTGCCCGCACCCCCTTTCATGCGTTCTTGCACGAAGGTAGGATTCAGGATGCCGCTCCTCACCTCTACGGCGATGGCCTCTTTGGCTTCCTGCATGCGGCGGTTGGTGCGGTTGCGATAGTCCGCCATGTAGGCTTCCGGTTCTTTCCCTGTCAGTGTCTTGACAGTGAGCGACAGTCCGCCGGTGAACTCATAGACATGATCCAGCGAGACAGGCCCCCACGTATTGCTTTGTCTGGGCTGCACGACGACATCCGTTTCGGTAAGGGCGGAAGCAAACAATCCCTGCTGATAGCTTCCCCAATGCGCTTCGTCGCCGTATGCGGCACCCATGTTGTTCAGATAACCTTGGACTATTTCCTTTTCATTCTCCCACGAACCGCTGTTCTCCGTATATCCCAAGATGCCCGTACTGTAGCCGCTGTTCACCGGACCGAACACACGCATCACAGACATCTCGCGGGCTCGTTTGGGAGATGTTCCTTTCTCCACCAGCAACTTTTCTTGCAACAACGTACCCGATGCTACGTGGTTGGGATAAGGGTCGTCCTTAGCCTCCGACGCCAAACGGACGGCATCGGTCAGCAGCTTGAGGCGTGAGCCGGCAATGTCGCGCAGTTGTCCCGACACTTGCACGACGACGTTGATACGTGGCCGTCCCAATTCCCTGCCCGGCACCAGCTTCAAATCCACCACACGTCCCTGTCCGTCGCGCACTGGTTCCACACCCAGCATCCAGAAGGCTTGTGCCAGTGTAGCGCCCTCGGTGGTAATAAACTCTCCCGCCCAGAAGGTATAGCTCACCTTCCGCGGATAGTCGCCGTGCTTGTCGACGTATTGTTTGAGTGTCGTCTCTGCCAGACGCTTCCCGTCTTCCCAAGCCCGGAGATTGGGGGTGGTCTCGGCGTTGATGCTGTACATATTGCGTCCGGTGGGCAGTACATTGGGGTTCAGCACAGGGTCTCCGCCGGGTGCAGGAGGCACCGTTCCTCCGTTCAAAGCACGCAACATGGCGTCGAACTCGTTGGCGGTGGAAGCAAGCAACAGTTCCCGATAGCGCAGAGCCGGACGGAGTTCTGGCGCCACACTCGCCGTATCTTTCGGGAGACGCTGGAGCAATGCCGTCAACCGCTTCTTTGCCGTAGGCAAATAATGGTGAGCGATGTAAGCGAAGTCCTGCAGTTGTTCCGTGGTGATTTTCCCTTTATCGCGGTCTCGCTTGGCCATTTCGTAAGCCAGCGGGTCGGCAGTAATGGTAATGGTGGTTGTCAAGAGGTCGCGAGGGGAATAAGGTACTCCCATCGTGTAATAGGCGCCAATCATCTTCTCGTTGGCTATTTCTTCGGTGAATGTGTCCAGCCGCTCCAGTTCTTCGGTGGTATATGGCTTATCGGGTATGGAATCCAGTCCGAGGTCGCGATGCAACCCCATGCGTACCGCCTCTTTCTTGATACGCATCCCCAGAGTCCGATGCTTCTCCGTACCCTCGTCCAGCACTTGATGGATATCTTCGAGCAGAGAAGCGTAGCGTTGGCGCATGCCGCTCTCCGCATAGGGTGGTGTGAGGTAGGTCACCAGTACGGCATGGGTACGCCGTTTGGCAATGACGCCTTCGCCTACGTTACCGGTGGTGTAGAAATAGAAATGCGGCAGGTTGCCTACCAGTGCGTCCGACCAGTCCGCTCTGGATTGCGCCACGCTCTTGCCGGGTGTGAACTCCAGATTGCCGTGCGTTCCGAAGTGTATCAGCACATCTGCCTTGAAGCCTTTCTGCATATAGAGATAGGAGGCAAGATAACTATGCGGCGGAGCCACTGGCATGCCGTGCACCAGCTTGAACTCATCATCTCCCAAAGCCGGACGCGGCTGCGGGAACAACAAGACATTGCCGAACTGCAGACAAGCAACGGCAATGCTGTCTTTCGTTGCAAGCAGACTACCCGGCGCCTTTCCGTAGCGGTCGGTTACCTCCTTATATTTATCAGGAAGAATCACCTCGTGTACCCATTGTTCATATTGTGCGGTACTCAGCCATACGGGATGAGCCGTCTTCATGAAATGTGCTTGTGCGCCTTTGGCATACGAACCCATGACAGAGCCGTCACGCTGTATTCGTTCTCCGAACTCCGCCAAAGTAGGAGGAAGTCCGCTTACATCATATCCTTCATTGTGCAGGCGTTTCAAGAAGTTGTAAAGAGAAGGTACAACCTCCATTCCGCTTGCCAGCAAAGCGTCTTTGCCGGGTGTCTTGAAGTAGCAGATGGCTATGCGCTTTTCCCGGTTGGGCGTATCGCGCAGAGCCATGTATCGGTCGACATGGTCTACAAAGGCATCTATCCGTTCCGGTTCGGGGGTGTACAGGTAGTAACCCTCTTCGTTCTCGTTTTGCGTAGCGATGCAAAGAGGAGCCATCCCGCCGTCTATCTCGGGCACCACCACCCGTGCTGTCAGCGTCCCTCCACTGACGGGCTTGTTGATATCCAGCCATTCATCGTGCGGCTGTACAAGGGGAAAAGGC
>CAUUOT010000203.1:0-3057 GCA_963546815.1 uncultured Bacteroides sp. | reverse complement strand
TAGATTGAACTCCGGTTAATTTTCTTCGAGAAAAGTTTGTTATTCTATAAGAAACCTCTATCTTTGTGTACTATTAAACTAATACACATGCAAGCGAAATTATACCTAATCATAATAAGTATATGTTGCAAGTAGAAAACATTTCATTTGGTTATCGTCAAGGCAAGAAGAATGTACTGGACGATTTTTCCCTCTCGTTGCAGAAGGGTAGGGTTTATGGGTTGCTGGGCAAGAATGGCGCCGGCAAGTCCACTCTGCTCTATCTGATGAGCGGGTTGTTGACTCCCAAGCATGGGAGAGTGATGTATCATGAGGTGGATGTGCGGCGCCGGCTGCCTCTTACGTTGCGAGACATGTTTCTGGTGCCCGAAGAGTTCGAGCTTCCTCCGGTCTCGCTTGTCAGTTATGTGGAGCTGAACAGCCCGTTTTATCCACGCTTCAGCAAGGAGGACATGATGAAGTATCTGCACTACTTCGAGATGGAGCAGGACGTGCATTTGGGTGCCCTCTCCATGGGGCAGAAGAAGAAGGTCTTCATGAGCTTTGCGCTGGCCACGAACACTGCGCTGCTGCTGATGGACGAGCCTACCAACGGGCTCGATATACCGGGGAAGAGCCAATTCCGCAAGTTCATTGCTTCCGGAATGTCGGACGAAAAGACGATTGTCATCTCTACACATCAGGTGCGGGATGTGGATAAGATTCTGGATCATGTGGTCATCATGGACAATAGGAGCGTGATGCTTGATGCCTCTACGGCGGATATTTGCCGTAAACTCCTCTTTGTGGAAAGCGAAGATCGCGAGTTGGCGCAGAAAGCCTTGTACATGCTGCCCTCCGTGCAAGGCAACTATCTGATGTTGCCCAATGCGAACGATGCGGAATCGGAGATTAACCTTGAGCTGCTGTTCGGTGCGGTGCTTTCCGCTCCGGAGAAGATAGCGGATATGTTTCACTTTAATAACCACGAACAATGATACGTGATACTTTTTTCAGTATGCCCCGCTTTGTGAGCTTGTGCCGCAAAGAGATGGTGGAGAGTTGGAAGGCCAATGTGCTGCGCATGGTCTTGATGTACGGCGTGCTGGCTGTTGTCTTTATCTGGAACGGTTACTTGGAATACGACAGATACGACTGGAAAGGCCTGAAAGAAGACCCGGTATGGACGTTCGATGTAATTGCATTCATCTGGGGCATTGTGGTCATGGGTGGTCTGAGCGCCTCTTTCATGATGGAGCGGATGAAGACCAAGACCGGTCGCACTGCTGTGTTGATGACTCCCGCCACGATGTTCGAGAAGTTCTTTTCGCGCTGGCTGATATTTACATGCTGCTTTCTGGTGGCATTCTTCATAGCCTTCAAGTTGGCGGACTGGACGCGTGTGCTGTATTTCATGGCAAAATATCCCGGTACGGACCGGATTGCTTCTGTACCGCTCTTTTCCTACCTCGTAGGGCCGGCGGAGCAGCATTGGACGGCTTTCAATGATTGCCATGAGTTCGTGCTTGGCGTCAGTTTCTACTTCCTGCTGCAGTCTTGTTTTGTGCTTGGCAGTTCCGTTTGGCCCAAGAATGCTTTCCTCAAAACGTTTGCGGCGGGAGTGCTCATCGTCATCGTCTATCTGCTGATAGGTGCGGGGCTGGTGAAACTGTTCTTCCCGGAGAACTATATAGGAGGAAGAAACTTCTCAGAGGATGAAATCCTTTTCTGGGGGAACATTTTGTTCTCGCTTGGCGCCCTCTTCAACTGGGTACTTGCCTACTTCCGTTTCAAAGAATCTGAAATCATAAATCGCTGGTGATAGCTTATAACGTATGAACTTCAAAGAAAATAAAGCCATCTACCTGCAAATAGCAGACCGCATTTGCGACGAGATTATACTCGGACAGTACACGGAGGAAGGGCGCATCCCCTCTGTACGCGAATATGCGGCTGTGGTAGAGGTCAACGCCAATACGGTGATGCGCTCGTACGACTACCTGCAGACGCAAGGCATCATTTACAACAAGCGGGGCATCGGTTACTTCGTGGCAACCGATGCGTGCGGGCTGATTCATTCCCTGCGGAAAGAATCTTTCCTGAAAGAAGAAGCGGATTACTTCTTCAAACAAGTATACATGCTCGGTGTGACCGAAGACCAACTCTTGGCCATGTATCGGGCATACAGTCAGAAACAGAATAAATAATGGACAGATTATGAAACGAACAAGTTATATCATATTGGGAGTACTGCTAGGCGGACTGTTGCTGATGAGTGGCATCATACTCTATATGTCGAAGCACGGGGCGGACATGGAAAACAATCAGTTATATTTTACCGGAGCTCGGAAGACCCTCCCGCTTCCTGAATGCAAAGTGCTGAGACTGGAGAGGCCGACTGAAGTCTATACCACATATAAAGGCGTAGAGCAGACTAAAGATGTGTCCTTTGCAGAGGTTCCTTTGGAAGTGCGTCCTGCCGACCCGCATGCTTCGGGCAGTTTCTCTCTTGCGGCCGACTTGGAGCCTTTTATGACGATCAAATCCTCCGGTGACACAGTTACGATATCATTTACTTTCCCGCGGGAGAAGCTGGACGAAGCGTTTGCCGATGCGCGTTGGTTGAACCTGATTTCCGAAGTTGGTATGGAGTTGGCGTTATCTTCCGGCGTACAGAGTGTGATTTCTGAGGCATACGACCAGAAAACTACATTCACCGGTTTCGAACGTGACAGTTTGAGTCTTTCTTTCGAAAACGTTTTTGCTCCCGTTGCGATAGAGGAGAGCAATTTCCGTTCGTTGCATATTCAGAGTGGCCGTCGTTTTCTTTTCAACAGCGGTTCGATACAGCATCTGCACCTCTGTTTGGATGAAGTCGACTACTGGAATGTGAATACAGACTCTTGCCGCATCGATACGGAATACTTGAGCGGCAGCCGTAATTTACAATGCACATTACAGCAAAACGAGTGCAAACAAGTGTTTTGGAAGCCATTGGCTGAGAATATTACGCTGAATGTCGCCCTGTCGTCCGAAGCCAAGATTGAATTAGTAAATCGCCCTGACCGTTGAATGCGG
>CAUUOT010000202.1:0-3097 GCA_963546815.1 uncultured Bacteroides sp. | reverse complement strand
CCATGCGGCAAGAGTGCGGATGGCTGGGCGAGACTTCCACCGAGATACAGGGAGCTACCGACCTCCATCTGCGGGGCAAACGGATTACAACCCGAGAAATCAAGGTAAAATAACTTTTTCCCATTCAGCAATAAGACGTTTTCATAGATAAAATTTGAGTTAATACATAGGCAGGGCGCGGATTTTGCAAGCCGGTACGGTTATCCTTTCAAAGAAGAAACGTAAGCTTCGCACAATCCGCGTCTCTTTTTTTACCCCCGAAAACAGCCGGAAACACAGCCCAATCCAAACTTTAGGACCAACTGAAAAATAAGTTTGTTAGAAAGGGTACAGAAGTTCTGAAAAAGCGTCCGTACCTTCCAGATAGAAAGTACAGATTCTTTTTTCGACAAGTTCCTGCTTTTCGCCCGAAAAGGATAAGGCTTTTACAACATAAGATGCCATCTTGTGTAGCTCAAGATGCCATCTTGTGCAGCATAAGATGCCATCTTGTGTTTGACTATCTTAGGAGTTTGAGTGGATAAATATAGCACCTATGGTGGAAGAGTATAGGGACTTCTACCGGGAAATACCTGTTCTTCTCCCGCGAAACCTCCTCCCGGAAACCGGTATCGGACAAAATGACGGGGCTAATTTGGTATCGCTTCCATTTTGCACTATCTTTGCAACATCATGAAGATAACAAACCCTCACACACACCCATGAACGACCAACGATACACGATGCGAGGCGTCAGCGCCTCGAAAGAAGATGTGCATAACGCCATCCGCCACATCGACAAGGGCATCTATCCGCAAGCTTTCTGCAAAATCATCCCCGACATACTGGGCGGAGACCCGGAGTATTGCAACATCATGCACGCCGACGGGGCAGGCACAAAATCGTCTTTGGCATACATGTACTGGAAAGAGACCGGAGACCTTTCCGTCTGGAAAGGCATAGCGCAAGATGCCCTGATCATGAACATCGACGACCTGCTCTGCGTGGGAGCGGTGGACAACATCTTGGTATCTTCCACCATCGGACGCAACAAACTGCTGATTCCGGGCGAGGTAATCTCAGCCATCATCAACGGCACGGACGAACTGCTGGCCGAACTGCGCGAAATGGGCGTGGGAGTATATGCCACTGGTGGCGAGACTGCCGATGTGGGCGACCTTGTGCGCACCATCATCGTGGACTCCACAGTGACTTGCCGCATGAAGCGCGCTGAAGTGATAGACAATGCCAACATCCGTCCGGGCGACGTGATTGTGGGTCTTGCTTCTTACGGACAAGCCACGTACGAGAAAGCGTACAACGGCGGCATGGGCAGCAACGGACTGACCTCGGCCCGTCACGATGTATTCGCCAAATACCTGGCAGAGAAATATCCCGAAAGCTATGACAAGGCCGTGCCCGATGAGTTGGTGTACAGCGGTGCGCTACGGCTGACGGACTCCGTTCCGGGCAGTCCCTTGGACGCGGGGAAATTGGTCCTCTCGCCCACCCGCACCTACGCTCCGGTAGTGAAGAAGTTACTCGACGCCCTCCGTCCCGAAATTCACGGCATGGTGCATTGCTCGGGTGGCGCACAGACCAAAATACTGCATTTTGTAGGCGAAAACATCCGGGTGGTGAAAGACAACCTCTTCCCCGTTCCCCCGCTGTTCAAGACCATCAAGGAACAAAGCGACACGGACTGGAGCGAGATGTACAAAGTCTTCAATATGGGACATCGCTTGGAAGTCTACCTCTCGCCCCAACATGCCGAAGAGGTGATTGCCATCAGCCGCAGCTTCGATATCGATGCACGTGTTGTGGGACGCATCGAAGAGAGCGAACGGAAAGAATTGGTGATAAGGAGTGAGTTCGGAGAGTTCAAGTATGGTGGATGAAAAGCCGATGATAAGAACGTTATAGATTAAAAGACTGATAACCCCATGGCAGACAACAATACCTTACTGGAGAAACTCGACGGCCTCGTAGCCCGCTTCGAGGAAGTATCCACACTGATTACAGACCCGGCAGTGATTGCCGACCAGAAACGCTACGTCAAACTTACCAAAGAATACAAAGAGCTGGGCGACCTGATGAGCGCCCGCAAAGAATACATGCAGATGCTTGGCGGCATTGACGAAGCCAAAGAAATCATCGCCAACGAAACAGACCCCGAAATGCGCGAGATGGCACGGGAAGAACTGGACGCCTGCCAAACACGACTTCCCGAACTGGAAGAACAAATAAAGCTGCTGCTCGTACCCGCTGACCCGCAGGACAGCCGTAATGCCATCCTCGAAATACGTGGAGGAACGGGAGGAGACGAAGCCGCTATTTTTGCCGGCGACCTCTTCCGCATGTACAGCAAATACTGCGACATCAAAGGCTGGAAGCTCGAAGTGTCCAGCGCCAACGAAGGTGCCGCGGGCGGTTTCAAGGAAATCATCTGCTCGGTGACGGGCGATAACGTGTACGGTACGCTCAAATACGAGTCGGGAGTACATCGGGTACAACGCATACCCGCCACCGAAACACAAGGGCGCGTACACACCTCCGCCGCATCCGTGGCTGTGTTGCCCGAAGCGGAAGAGTTCGACGTCGTCATCAACGAAGGCGAAATCAAGTGGGACACCTTCCGAAGCGGCGGCGCCGGCGGACAGAATGTCAACAAGGTAGAGTCCGGCGTGCGTCTGCGCTATAATTGGAAAAATCCGCTTACCGGCACCGTAGAGGAAATCCTCATCGAATGCACCGAAACGCGCGACCAACCCAAGAACAAGGAGCGCGCCCTCTCTCGTCTGCGCACGTTCATCTACGACAAAGAACATCAGAAATACATCGATGACATCGCCTCCAAACGTAAGACAATGGTCAGCACCGGCGACCGTTCCGCCAAGATTCGCACATACAACTATCCGCAAGGGCGCATCACCGACCACCGCATCAATTACACCATCTATAACCTTGCCGCCTTTATGGACGGCGACATACAAGACTGCATCGACCATCTGATTGTTGCCGAGAATGCGGAAAGGCTCAAAGAAAGCGAATTGTAATCACTGAAAGAGAAACATTCCCTGAATTAAACAGAAGATACCCCAATGAATAAGCAAGAATT
>CAUUOT010000201.1:0-3106 GCA_963546815.1 uncultured Bacteroides sp. | reverse complement strand
AGCCATGTAAATCATGACAAAAAAGCTTTATCCACTTATATAACATCAATATTTTAATAAAAACGCCCAAAATAAGCCCGATTAGTAAGACTAAACCCGGACTTAAATCGAAATAAACCATGAATAGCGCAAACGGGAAAAGGGCAAAACCGAGATAATAAAGCAACGCAAAATACGATTCCATCCAAATGGATGTTTTGTTCTCGTCAAAAAAAATCCAACCGAGAAAGGAGTATAACAGCCACTTCAGGAAGAGGTATGAGACACACACGCCGATGTATATTCCCAGTAAGACGGATGGATGAATATACTGTACAATTTCAGGCTGCGAATCATTGAAATAGGTAAAGAGGCACAGGCCGGCAAGCACACAGGTCTGCAAAATCAGCAACAAGAGGGATCGCATGTCCGATGCCGTGGAAGTGGAGAAGATGCTCGCCCGCTCACGATGCAGTACGAAGTCGCTCACCAACTCGGCCAGGAATTTACGGTTGCGTGACAGTACATAGGCCGACACGAAGAAGCAGCACAGAAGCACGCAGGTAATGACGTCGTCCGTCTGCGGAGAATACGGGAGAGGAATTCCTTCCGTTGCTGTCCAAGCCATCCATGCCCCTTTCATTGCGCGGCAAATTTACGAATGGAAGCATCCCATAGGGGGAGGGTATGTATCAACTCTACTGCTTCTTGCGGGGTTCGGGCCGTCTGCCAGATGGCTCTGTGCTGCGCACGCATGAAGTGCTCCTCCATAGCCTTGTCCAGCATATCCAGCAGAGGGTCGAAGTAGTTCTTGGTGTTCAGGATGACAATCGGATGGAGGTACAGCCCAAGCTGCTTCCACGTGATGACCTCCAGCAACTCTTCCAGCGTGCCGCATCCGCCGGGCAAGGCAATCACGGCATCGCTCATGTCCGCCATTGTCTTTTTCCGCTCGTGCATGCTTCCCACCTCGACCAGCTGTGTCAACCCCGTGTGATGCCACCCCTGCTCCATCATGAAGCGGGGGATGACGCCCGTCACTTCTCCACCGGCACGGAGCACAGCGTCTGATACGGCCGACATCAGGCCCATATTCCCGGCTCCGTTTATCAGGCGGAGGTGCTGCTGCCCCAGCAAAGTACCCAGCTCACGTGCCGCATCGAAATAAACGGAATCTATCTTTGTGCTCGAGGCGCAATATACGCATACGGAATGGATTGTATTCATCGTCCTGTTTCGTTCGTTGTTCTGATACGTCGGCAAAGGTACATGATTTTCAAAGAAATCAGAAACGATTCAAGGAGGAAGAAAGATGAAAACAGAAAGGCTGCCGCTTCTGCTTGCTCCAGGTACGGGCATCTGCAGAAGGGCAGCCCTTTTGTGCGAGATAGCTGCAATGAGCCGTTAAAGGCCGAATGCCGCCTTCACCTTATCCACATAGTCCAGCTTTTCCCAAGTGAAAAGTTCCACTTCCACCTCCTTGTCGCCCTCGTAGCGGCTCTGGAACCGTTTGACGATGGTTTGCGGTTCGCGCCCCATGTGTCCGTAGGCGGCTGTTTCCTGATAGATGGGATTGCGTAGCTTGAGGCGGTCTTCGATAGCCTTCGGACGGAGGTCGAACAGTTCGTCTATTTTCCGGGCAATCTCACCGTCGCTCATGTGGACGTGGCTGCGTCCGTAGGTATCCACGAAGATGTTGATGGGGCGTGCCACACCGATGGCGTAAGACACTTGCACCAACATCTCGTCCGCCACGCCGGCAGCCACCAGGTTCTTGGCAATGTGCCGTGCCGCGTACGCCGCGCTGCGATCCACCTTCGAGGGGTCTTTCCCCGAGAAAGCGCCACCGCCGTGAGCACCCTTGCCCCCATACGTGTCCACGATGATTTTGCGCCCTGTCAGCCCGGTATCTCCGTGAGGCCCGCCGATGACAAACTTCCCGGTAGGATTGACGTGGTACGTGATGCGGTCGTTGAACAGAGCCAGCACTTTCTCGGCACGGATGGAAGCGATGACGCGCGGCATCAGCACCTCGATGACGTCCTTGCGGATAACGGCCAGCATCTCTTCGTCGGCCTTCAGCTGTGCGGCTTCGCTCTCGTCGGCAGGTTGCACAAAGTCGTCGTGCTGCGTAGAAACCACGATGGTATCGATGCGGACGGGGGTTCCGTTGTCGTCATACTCTATGGTCACTTGGCTCTTGGCGTCGGGGCGGAGGTAGGTCATCACCTTGCCCTCGCGACGGATGTCGGCCAGCACTTGCAGGATGCGGTGTGCCAGGTCGAGCGAAAGCGGCATGTAATTCTCCGTTTCGTTGGTGGCATAGCCGAACATCATTCCCTGGTCTCCGGCGCCCTGCTCCATAGGGTCTTGCCTTTCCACGCCGCGGTTGATGTCGGGGCTTTGCTCATGGATGGCGCTCAGCACGCCGCACGAGTTGCTCTCGAACATGTATTCGCCTTTGGTGTATCCAATCTTCTTAATCACTTCGCGTGCGATGAGTTGGAGGTCAACGTACGCTTTTGTCTTCACCTCTCCGGCCAGCACCACCTGTCCGGTAGTGACCAGCGTTTCGCAAGCTACTTTCGAGTTGGGGTCGTAAGCCAACAGTTTGTCAAGCACAGCGTCCGATATCTGATCGGCCACTTTGTCGGGATGTCCTTCGGACACCGATTCGGATGTGAATAAATAGCCCATTTCTTCAAAGATAATTGATGGTTAATAAAACAGATGTTTCCATGAAGAAGCGGAAAGGGAGGATGAGCAGAGACGCGTCCGGCACGAAGCCGTCAGAAAAGGATGTGTTTTTAGCATTTTTTTCTGTGGTTGCAAGCTACTCAAATCTTTCCACATTTCATTTTGCGAGGGCAAAAGTAATGGTTTATTCCGGAACTCCCGCCTTTTGCGCATGGTATTAACATTCTATAAACAACCGGGATGGCTTGTTTGTAAAATCAGAATCCGGATTTACGGATTTGCAATTTTTATAGTTCATATATCCGTATGGAATAGTGGATATCATGCACAGTCCGATAACAATTAAAATTACTTGATAAGGGGGCATATCATTCTTTATCAAACGCGAAAGCAACAAAATGGCCACAATAACCCCTATACGTACCGAGCT
>CAUUOT010000200.1:0-3116 GCA_963546815.1 uncultured Bacteroides sp. | reverse complement strand
GTACTCGGCAAAAGTAGTGCTTTTTACGACTACCTCCTTACGATATCTTCGAAATCGGCTTCCAACTCCATGTCTCGTTCGAAATCCCAAAGAGTCAGGCTGCGGAGTTGATAAAAGTAGTACCAGTAATAATAGAGTTCAGAAATATGCTTCTGGCGGGCGGCATCCTTGGAGTTCTGCGCATCGTTCAAGTCGAGGGTGCTTATCTTGCCAATCATGAATGTCTCCACACTCGTCCTGTAACGCTTCTCAGCGATAATATCCGCCTCTTCCGCGATGCCTAATTGCTGCGCCTGATTGTTGAATTTGGCCACCAGCAAGAAGATATCCTGATTGAAATCCATCTGCTCCTGACGAATCTTGGAGAGAACCACTTCGCGGTTACTCTTTGCTACCCGCACCTTTCCGCGCCGCTTGCCCCAGTCGAGGATAGGCATCTTGACGCCGACCTGCACGATCTGATTGTCGAGTAACCCTTGATAGGCGGAAGACAGTTCGCGGTTTCGACCCGTATAGCCGACCGTAGCAAAAAGGTCGACGCTCCGCAAGTTCCCCCGTGCCGTGGCGACTTCATAATCCGCCTCCAACTGCCTGCGACGGATGTTCTGAGCAAACGAATTGCGTTCCAACGCCTTGTTCAGCACCCGGCCGTACTCCACCTTTAGCTCGGGAACGGAGGCTGGTAATACGGGATTCAGCACTTCCTGCTCGGACACACCCAGAAAAGAACGCAACCGGAACATTTTGGTGTTCAGATTGCTCTCCGCTTCCGTCACGTCGGCCTTGCCCTGAAGTGCGTTCAGTTTGAGCTGCAGCAAATCGTTTTCCGATATCTGCCCCATCTTACGCTTGGCCATAGCTACTTCATAGAGGCGGTCGGCGTTCAGCTTGTTTTGCCGTGCGGTAGCCAGCGACTCCTTAGCCAGAAGCAATTGGAAGAAGTAATTGACGGCTTTCATCGTCACCCCTTCCGTAGCTGTGACAAAGGCAGCTTTCGCTTCCGCATAGCGTACCGGCTCGATGCGGCGGCTCCATTTCAGCTTGTTCACACCGAAGATGGGTTGAGTCAGCTCGAGATTTACAGGAACGGACATAAACTGCCTCTCCCCCCCAGAACCTAATTGCTTGATATAATCAAGTGAGGAAGTCAAATACAGTTTACCTCCGGTTATCCAAATATTCTGGTCAATGGAGAGTTTTCCGGCCAACCCCAACGTATTGTTGCGAACAAAGCCGTAAGAACCGTCGGCATTCTGATAGGCGTTGTATGATTTATTATAGTTGGGCAACGTACTGGTAAGGTTCATCTCCGGCAATAAGGCCGAACGAAAGGTGCGGTATTCCCAATAAGCCGTTTTCAGCTCGTTCAGTGCCACGGCAGCATCCACCGACTGCAAACGTGCCAATGTAATCGCTTCGGACAAGGTTATGTCGCGCCCATGCTCTGATACATCATCTTGTGACATGTTTGGCGCCAACGGCATCCCCAAGTAAGCTGCAAGTAGAAAAATTTTCTTCATGTTCTATCTTCAATTTGTCGATGACAGAAAGGCAAAGACCATGCCAGGCCTCCGGAAGAGCGCCAGAGAGGGGTATGTGTCCGTTTTCGTACATTCGCTCTGTTCGCATACGAACGTTCTCATTGTCCTTTGTGGGGGGATGTGCCGAATTCCTGCGTTAGCGGATGTCTATACTGTATGGGGAATAAAGAAGAACGGCGGGATTTTTGTACTTCCCGCCGTTCTCTCATTTGATTTCGATTTCTTCTTTCATGTCAATCTCCTCCCCCGAAGGATCGTAGAAGACATATTGCAGAAACGCAAGTTTCTGGTTTGGAATAATCTTGATGCCGAATCCGTACTTCATCTGCCACTTCCGTTTCAGAGAAACGATTCCCTGATTGACGTAGGCAGCAATGTACGGATGGATGTGTAACGAGAACTTCTTAATCTTCAGTTTGTTGACCAGATAGTCAATTTTGCTCTCCAGAGTGTCCGTAAAGAGTATGGACGATTTGATGGTGCCCTTGCCGAAACAAGTGGGGCAGGTTTCCGACGTGTTTACATCCATAGCCGGGCGCACACGCTGACGCGTGATTTGCATCAGTCCGAATTTGCTCAGCGGCAGGATGTTGTGGCGTGCCCTGTCTTTCTGCATATTGGCACACATGCGTTCGTAAAGCTTCTGACGGTTTTCGGCTTCGCCCATGTCAATAAAGTCCACCACGATGATGCCGCCCATATCTCTCAACCGGAGTTGACGAGCCAATTCGTCGGCAGCGCCCAGATTGACTTCCAGCGCATTGCCTTCCTGACCGTTGGCGTTCTTGATTCGGTTACCGCTGTTCACGTCTACCACGTGAAGTGCCTCGGTATGCTCGATAATCAGGTACGCACCGCTCTTGTAAGAAACAGTTTTGCCGAAGGACGACTTAATTTGTTTCGTGATACCGAAATTGTCATAGATGGGTAGTTGACCCTTGTACTGCTTCACGATGTCTGCCCGTTCGGGGGCGATAAGGGTCACATAATCCTTGATTTCATGAAAAACAGCCTCGTCGTTGACGTGGATGTTCTCGAAAGAAGGATTGAACAAGTCGCGTAGCAGTCCTACAGCGCGACTGGTCTCTTCGTAAATCAGTGCCGGGAACTTGGTCGCCTTCTGTACTTTGGTGATGGCGTCTTCCCAATGCTTCAGTAAAACTTTAAGCTCACCGTCCAGCTCTGCCACTCGCTTACCCTCGGCTACGGTACGTACGATGACTCCGAAGTTCTTGGGTTTAATGCTCATCAGCAACTGCTTGAGGCGTGCGCGCTCTTCACTCGACTTAATCTTTTGCGAAACCGACACCTTATCGTTGAAAGGCATCAATACAAGGTATCTTCCTGCAAAAGAAATTTCGGAAGTCAGTCGCGGTCCTTTCGTTGATATCGGCTCCTTGACAATCTGCACTACCACCTCTTGTCCTACTTTGAGCGTGTTGGCCACTGTCCCGTCTTTTTCAATATCCGGAAGCATGGATGCTTTCGTAATGGGGGTGAGCTTCTTCTTATTGCTTAAAGTTTGCTTTACGTATTTCTCTAAAGAGTTGAATTTAGGACCTAAGTCCTGATAAT
>CAUUOT010000199.1:0-3128 GCA_963546815.1 uncultured Bacteroides sp. | reverse complement strand
ACTCACTGCCAGCAACATGGCAGCCACGTATTCGGGAGCATCGTGCACGGAAGCGTCGCGGCTCTTGCGGGCCAGCACGGAGATAGTGGCCGTGCTGCTGTACAGTCCTCCCACGATGCCTGAAACCAGAATGCCGGAGCGGTGGAAGACATAACGCTTCAGCAGATAAGAAAGGTAAGAGATGCCCGACACGACCACCGTGGCCAACCAGATGCTCTTAGGTGTCAGATCGATGCCGGGAATGAGGTTGTCGTCGGGCAGCATGGGAAGGATGATGCCGCTGATGGCAAGAAACTTGGCAAGCGTAATCATCTCGTCGTTCTTCATGCGCTGTGCCAGCTCCGTGAAGGTGTGCTTCAGCTCGGTGAGCAGCAGCACGGTAACGACAACCATGACGTAGAACCACGACGGTTGCGTGGCCACGATGGGAGCGATGCAGTAAGTAATGAGTGCGATGATGATGGTGGTCACGCCGAAGACGTGGAACTGTGCCTGCTTCACGTAGTAATTCAGTCCGAGCAATAAGCCCAAAACAGCTCCGCCACCCATGAAAAGTCGATACTCCACAGGGTCGAGGATATAGAGCAGATACCCCAAAATGCCGATAAAGGTAAACGTACGGTCAGTGCCGAAGAGCGTAGTCTCTCCTTCGCGCCTCAGGCTGATTTTACGCTGCGAAAGCCCGATGAGCAAGGAGAACAGGGTGACCAGAACAAAGGTTACCAACTCCCTCGGCAGATATTCGTTAAGCCTCTCCATCGTTTGGATTTGTAATGAAACAACTATAAAGGATGACGGAGCAAAGATAGAGATAATACGCTGAACAGAAAGGCCATTCTTTATTTTTCTCCTTGCAGGGTCAACTTCAACCGAACGAACAAACCTGCCGAGAAAAGCCTCAAACAATATCCCGGTGAGAGCGCAAGGATGTGCAGACTTCTACTTGCACTGAGTTTATAGCGTTCCAGCCGTGCCCCCCAAACACTCTTCCGTAGCTTGATGTTTGGATGATGGAGGCCGAAGCTGCCGCCTTTCAGGATGTCTTCTATAATGAAGCGGGAGTGGGGAACAGCTTCACCCAAGTCGAACGGAAAGAGGTCGGGACTTGCGCCAAGGTAAGTTACGGTTGCATGGGCAAAAGCGCGCATGGGCTTCAGCAGTCCGAAAGCGGCGGCCCGTTTCGTAAAGCAGTCCCGATCTATTTGCCCCCGATGGGCGTGAAGCATCAGCAACCAGTCGCACACCTGCCTGATACCTACTCCGATGAAGACGAAATGCCGGAACAGATGGGCAAACACATAGAAGTCGTTGAAGCCGGCAGGGAGTACACGCACGTTTGTTCCCTCTATCTCTGCCCAAGCAAAACCGTCGTTCCGGATGATGTCATCCAATTCCTTGTTCAGTCTACGGTCTTGTTCGGCGTTATGGAATCGGGTGAGCAGGTAATGGTTCTCAATATGTATACCGTCTCTCTCATAGCTGGTATGAAATCCGTTTTCCCTGTCGAGGGGAGCTTGTACCCGAAGGTTGGCCCGCTCGTAGTCGCCGGAACGGTAGAAAAGCAGGTCGATGTCGCCCGGAGTGCGATGTCGGGGATCGGGATAGAACAAAGCGTTGCCTTGTCCTTTCAACAGGACGAAAGGCAGATTCTCCGCTTCATGTTCCCGATGGAGTTGAACCACAGCTTGGTCGATACGCAGATTTTCTCTCTCTATCTTCTCCGTTTGCAGCATCAAAGAGAGGAGGACGGAACGCGGAGGAAGGCAATGAGCAGGCAGTGTGTTTATGCCGTCGACAATCAAGGCATTGACACGTTGCTTGGTACTGTTATAGGCCAGCGTTTTCCATTGCGCCTCATTCATCTCGAGAAAGAGGGACTCGTTGGCGGGGCGTTGCCATATCGCCGCCGAAAGCAGTTCGAGGAAGCGTTGCTGAAGGATAGTCATCGGCTATTCATTATTCTTCGACCAGCAGGCCCGCCTTCTGTAAACTATCCGCAAGGGCACGGACATCGTTCAGGGCTTGTGCCTTGTCAATGTCGTAGCGGTGAACGAGCAGTTCCGCCCATTCTTCGACAGTGAACTCTCCCTGCGTATGTTCCAACAGGTAGGCTGCCGAAGGATTGAAAGTGATGACCCGGGTATAATCCACGCTATCTCCGTTGCCGGCAGGCAGCATGTATTCATCTCCTATTTTTCTCGGATTGAGGTGAGGTTTCAGTTTCATACTTTTCTTAATTAGGGTTTATCGAGTTTGAATTTTTATGTCGGGCAAGATGTCGGTTCAATGCCAGAAACAAACGACGAAGCAGTGGCGACGAAGGCCACAAGAGGCGGGCACACAGCCAAAGAATTCCGTTCTTGGGATATACCTTCTCTCGTCTCACCACCGCTGTCGCTTCGGCAAGGATGTCAGCAGGCGTGCAAGTCTCGCGTGCATAGTAGTTGCCGTCTCCACGCAGGACGACGTATTCGTCCGAGAGGCGTTCGATGCGGTGAATGACAAAACGGCCGTCGTTCAATCGTGCCAATACGATGCAACCTCGCTTCAAGGACTCGGGGACGGTTTTCCCCAACACCAGCTTATCTTTTCCATCACGCAGCAGGGGCCACATACTGCTTCCTTTGGCACGGATGATGACCTGTTTGCCATCTGCTATTTGTGCGGACACTTCTTGAAAGAAAAGCGCATTGTCCACCTGCCGCACGCTTGTCCCATCGGTCCTTTCCGGCCGTTTTTCTCCCCGAGAGTTGTTCATTCCGTCGTCCCTCCTTTGGTACTGACAGAACGAGCCGCCATTAACCGGTGGGTTAACTCTACGGCTCCGGCGTTGGGCAGACATTCCAACAAATAGACAGGAGTACATTCCAAAATATCGGCCACGGTATTGAACACGTGGTTCTTGTTCTCAGCATCGGTGCGCATCATGCAGCAAGAACCGAACAACGGTTTGAACGACTCTTGTCCTTTCAGTAGCGTAAGTCGGTTGAATGGGGCTTGGCGAAGCAGGACGAAAGCGGTTATATGGGCTTCGGCATTCCGATAGCAAGGTGTTTTCCCACTCCACGGAGTGCCGTAGACTCTAGGTATATTATCGGAAGCAAGGCGTACCACAGGTTCGTCATCGT
>CAUUOT010000198.1:0-3146 GCA_963546815.1 uncultured Bacteroides sp. | reverse complement strand
GCCGGATTCATTAATATCTTCAGTCCTCAGCGTGTTGTGATAGGAGGAGGTGTCGCAGATGCCGGTTCTTTTTACGTGGAAAAGATAAAGGAGGTTGCCGGCAGACATGTTATCATGGACTGTGCCCTGAATACGCAAATCGTGGCTGCGGAACTGGGTAACAGGGCCGGACTGATTGGTGCTGCATCGTTGATATTATAAGTGTCGGGTTGTGAAGCAAGACGTTGTAGTCCTGCATGTCATTACTGTAAGATTCTGCAAGCCTGCTGCAGTTCCACTGCAAACTTGCTGCAATCCCACTGCAAACAAGCTTGCAGCGTTACTGCAACAACGATAGTACTACTTCGGCAATAGCGATAGTACTACTTCGGCAATAGCGATAGTACTACTTCGACAACAACGATAGTATAACTTCGACAACAACGATAGTATAACTTCGGCAACAACGATAGTATAACTTCGGCAACAACGATAGTATAACTTCGGCAATAACGATAGTATTAGTTGCTGCAACAAGGATGCACGGCATTCATGAGGCGTGATGCGGTTTTGCTTCTCTTTGAAGTATAAAAGAAAGGAAATGTTTATGAGAAAGATAATAGCAGGTTTGTCCGCCTTGTGTATGCTGGCGGCTTGTGTCAGTTCCGAACCGTCGGCTGTGATAAAAGTCGCGGAGGCAACATTGATGAATGAGGTACGTGCAACTCCTTCTCCACAGGATGGGATGCATGTCAGGGTAAATCCGCCGCGTTTTATGTGGCCGGATAAGTTCCCGCATCTGGGTGCAGTGTTGGATGGTGTGGAGGGACAGGTGGAAGAGAAGCCGAAAGTGGTTTACAGGATTCGTATCTCTCAGGATAAAAACTTTGAGAAGGATGTTCTGACGGGAGAGCGTGCATGGGCTTTCTACAATCCATTCCGGCCTCTGGCGAGGGGAAAATGGTATTGGCAACACGCTTATGTCAGCCCCGAAGGAAAAGAAGAATGGTCGTCGGTTCATCATTTTTATATAGATAAGCATACTGCGGAGTTTAATCCGCCTGCCTTGGAAAAAGTGCTGGCAGGCTATCCTTCCCATCATCCCCGCGTATTACTGGATGCAGATGACTGGGAAGAAGTGATGGCAAGGAACAAGAACAATCCGGAAGCTCATGCTTATATGGACAAAGCCTCCCGATGCATTTCCCGTCCGTTGAAGCACCTTCGGGAAGAGATAGATACGTCCAATGTCGTCACATTGACCAATATCGTACAGCGCAGGTCCGCCCTCATACGCGAGAGCCGCAAAATAGTAGACCGCGAAGAGGCCAATGTGGAAGCATTGGTGCGAGCCTATCTCTTGACCAAAGATGAGAAGTATTATCGGGAAGGCATCAAGCGTCTGGGTGAGATTCTTTCTTGGCAGAAGAGTAAATATTTTGCGGGCGACTTCAATCTGTCCACTCTGCTTTCCATGAGCACATCCGCCTATGACGGCTTCTATAATCTGCTGACTACGGAAGAAAAGCGGATGCTATTGGATAATATCCGTAGCATCGGCGGCAGGTTCTTCGATGAATATGTCAACCATCTGGAGAATCGTATTGCAGACAATCATGTGTGGCAGATGACTTTTCGCATCCTCACGATGGCTGCCTTTGCTACGGTCGGCGAAATTCCAGAAGCATCCGTATGGGCCGATTATTGCTACAATGAGTGGATATCCCGTCTGCCAGGACTGAACAAAGACGGTGCCTGGCATAACGGCGACTCTTATTTCCATGTAAACATACGCACGTTGATAGAAGTGCCGGCGTTTTTCTCGCGCATATCGGGGTTTGACTTCTTTGCAGACCCTTGGTATGATAACAATGCCCTGTATGTCGTTTACCAACAACCTCCTTTTTCCAAATCGGGCGGCCATGGCAATTCGCATGAAAACCAGCGTATGCCCAATGGAGGGCGTGTGGGCTATGCCGATGCCTTGGCGCGCGAATGTAATAATCCGTGGGCGGCAGCCTATGTGCACGAAATAATGCAGGAAGACCCCGGAATCTTGTCGAAAGCCTTTGAAGCCAAACCTGCCGACTTGACGTGGTATCGCTGTGTTACCAAAAAGGAAAGACCCGCCGGCGCGCTACGTTTGTCAGACTTGCCGGGATGTAAAGTGTTTAACGAAACAGGTACGGCATTGATGAATACCGACCTCGGACATTACAAAAACAATGCGATGCTTTCTTTCAGAAGCAGTCCTTATGGCTCTACGTCCCATGCTTTGGCAAATCAGAATGCTTTCAATACGTTCTTTGGCGGTAAGGCGATTTTTTATAGCAGCGGTCATCGCACGGGGTTTACTGATGACCACTGTATGTATGCCTATCGGAATACCCGTGCCCATAATTCGATATTAATCAATGGCATGGGGCAAAGAATAGGCACCGATGGATATGGATGGATTCCCCGATATTACGAGGGTGAAGAGATTTCATACGTTGTAGGAGACGCCTCCAATGCGTATGGAAAAGTACGGTCTCCCTTGTGGCTGGAGCGTGCACGCTTATCGGGCACGCTGTTCACTCCGCAAAAGGGATGGGATGAGAATAAGCTTGATTTCTTTCGCAGGCATATCGTGCAGTTGGGCACTTCCGGTTTGTTTGTGATTTACGATGAACTGGTCGGTAAAGAACCCGTAAGGTGGGATTACCTGCTGCATACGGTCGAGCTTCCCATGGAAGTGTCCGAAGATGAAGGAGGATTGCAAATACGAGGCCGAAATACGGCCGGTGGCGTGTCTGTGGCTCATTTGTTCTCTTCGCAAGAGATGTCCTATGTGCAAACCGACACCTTCTTTGTGGCTGCCGTGGACTGGAAAAAAAGACTCGGGAAGTCTCTCCCTAATCATTATCATTTCACAGCATCTACCTCCGTTTGCACCAAAGCCTGTTTTTTGAATGTGGTCGATGTGCATGGCAATAATCGCGCGGATGCCTTCATAAAGCGTGAAGGTAACCGCCTGACAGTGGCGGGCTGGGTGATTGAATGCAATCTGGATGGTAACGAAAAAGCCTTTTTGCGTATAGAGAATAAGGAGAAAGGAACGTCATTGAACTTTGACTACGTTTCAAACAAAGGGGCTACGGTGATAGTAGACAGAGTGGGCGGAAAAG
>CAUUOT010000197.1:0-3149 GCA_963546815.1 uncultured Bacteroides sp. | reverse complement strand
TATCGATGTCAGGGGTATGCGTGGGGATGAGGCACTGCAGGCAGTAACCTACTTCATAGACGACGCCATCCTCGTTGGAATACCGCGTGTACGCATTCTTCACGGGACGGGGACAGGCATTTTGCGTGTACTGATTCGTCAATATCTGGAGACGGTTCCCGAGATACACCGCTTTGCCGACGAGCACGTACAGTTCGGAGGAGCGGGTATTACCGTCGTAGACTTCGACTGACAACATGATAAACCAATCATTCAAACAAGAAGGCATTTAATATGAAATCGATTAAAGAATTATATCGCATCGGCACCGGACCGTCCAGCAGTCATACCATGGGACCACGCAAGGCTGCCGAAATCTTTCTAAGCAGACATCCCGAGGCTGCCGCATTCAAAGTAACCTTGTACGGAAGCCTTGCCGCCACCGGCAAGGGGCACATGACAAACGTGGCCATTACCGAGACGCTACAACCTGCCGCACCGGTAGAGATTATTTGGGAACCGAAAATATTCCTCCCCTTCCATCCCAACGGCATGAAATTCGTATCCACCGACCGTGACGGCAAGCAAACCGACCAATGGACCGTGTTCAGTGTAGGCGGAGGAGCACTGGCAGAAGAGAACGACGGAGCATCGTCGGTAAATACGCCGGATGTATACGAGATGAACAAGATGACCGAAATTCTGCAGTGGTGCGAACGTACCGGAAAGAACTATTGGGAATACGTCAAAGAGAGTGAGGAGAGTGACATCTGGGACTATCTGTACGAAGTGTGGAAAACGATGCAAGCGGCCGTGAAGCGCGGATTGGAGCAAGAAGGCGTCTTGCCCGGCCCGCTGAACCTGCGCCGAAAGGCCTCTACCTATTACATACGTGCAAGCGGCTATAAACAGTCTCTTCAGTCGCGCGGATTAGTCTTCTCGTATGCGCTGGCCGTAAGCGAAGAGAATGCTTCGGGCGGAGTCATTGTCACCGCCCCCACCTGCGGCTCGTGCGGCGTGATGCCGGCCGTGCTCTACCACCTGGCCAAGAGTCGCGACTTCAGCGACACACGCATCCTGCGCGCCCTGGCCACGGCCGGACTGGTGGGGAACATCGTCAAGACCAATGCCTCCATTTCGGGTGCCGAAGCCGGCTGTCAGGCCGAAGTAGGCGTGGCGTGCTCCATGGCCTCGGCGGCCGCCAACCAGCTGTTCGGCGGTAGTCCGTCGCAAATAGAATACGCTGCCGAAATGGGGTTGGAGCATCACTTAGGCATGACGTGCGACCCCGTATGCGGCTTGGTACAGATACCGTGCATCGAGCGCAACGCCTATGCCGCCGCACGCGCTTTGGACGCTAACCTCTACTCTTCTTTCACCGACGGGATGCACCGCGTTTCATTCGACAAAGTAGTGGCCGTTATGAAGGAAACCGGCAACGACCTCCCCTCTCCGTACAAAGAAACCAGCGAAGGAGGTTTGGCAAAGGACTACAAACCCATGTAAACTCCCCCCCTCACTTGCATTGAAAAGCTGCTATGGAGAACTACCGATTGTAAGTACGTTGGATGTCCGTATCCCGAGAAAGAGTTTTCAGCACCTCAAGCGTACGCGCACGACGCTTGCGCCACTTGAAGTTCCAGAAGTCACGAGTAAAGGGAGTTATGAGGTCCGTACCCGAAGGTTTCGAGGTACGTTGCCAGCCACCCACCGCCATATTATTGGCACGCTCCGTCACTCGATAGCGCAGGCCGGTGGCCTCTATCTGTTCTACGCTCTCGCGCGGGCCGGCATCAAAAGGCGTCTTCGCCCAATTAGAAGGAATCAGCAGTGTCTTGAGTTCGTAGAAGTCATCTCCGCGCCACGTATGCTTGCCTACCTTGATTTTCTTTTGATAAACCGGATCCCAATTATACTTGGTATTGGCCGTATAAGGGCGAAGGGTAAGCGTGGCCCTCTTCTCAGGAGCCTTGGGCACGGTGGGCATGGAAGCATCGAAGTCCATCCACGGTTTATCCGCCGCCGTCTTCGGACTGCCCAAGAAGGTATTCCTCTCCAGCTCCTTCAAAGCTCCCGGATTAAGTTCTACCTCCCCCTCCCCTCTGAGCAACCGTTGTAGTCGCAACGAGTCTTGGCGCGTCCAACTTTGGGCATAGAAAGGAAAGGCTACTGCAAAGAGTAGCCCTCCTACGAGAATGAATCTTTTCACCTGGTTTGATTTACTAACACCTGATTCTATATATAAACCTATTGAAACCGGAGCGCGATGTCACCACCACATATATCCGCTTCCGCAGAGGGGTTCGTCGCGGCAAGGGTCAATCGTCCACATGGTTTGCGGATATTTCCGCGCCTCCCACCAGCGACGGTAACGGGCGGCGGCATCCAGCACCTCATCGTCCGACAAGAAATAAATGCCCTCGTAATTCTCGGCATCGGCATGCACCATCTTGCATCCCATGGAAGCGTTATGCCCCAGACGGATGGTCTCCACCGTCCACAAGATGCACTCGCCCAAACGCAGCTTGCCGCCCGCCGAATAAGAGACGGGAGCCAGCGGGAAGGAAGGTATCACCGTCAAATCTTCGGCATACTTCAATAACCCCTCTATGGACTCGGAAGTAAACTTGGGCATGGCGTTCAGTCCGTCCGGGCTTTGTGCGGTGTACTTGCCCGCCTTCAGTTGCTTGACGAAGAGGTTTACATCCGGATGGTCGTAGTCCAGCGATTCTTCGCTGCAAGATGACCAGGAAAACAGGGACAGGGCAAAGCACACGAGCATGGCGGTCTGCCTCAATAACTGTAACTTAGGATATAGCGTTTTCATGATTGCATCGTATTTCCAAGGTTAATAAGTCATGCGTACGCCGCACAGCAGATTGAGGTTCGTGGCCCGCTCCGTGCGCAGGCTCTTGCTTTGCGAGTCGGTATCGAAATGGTGAGAGACTGACGGCTCGGCAAACAGAGCAAAACGGTCGTTCATCTTATAACGTAGCCCCATTCCGGCAGTCACTGCCAGCTGCACCGGTTCGGCGCGGAAGCCGTTGTCCGGCAGACCGGCCACGCATTTCTCCGCCATTCCGCCTACCGTAGCATATACGTCCATCTTAGGAGTGCTTGCCAACGCTACGTTCAGCTTGACCGGGACGCCCAACGCATGCAGCGTACGC
>CAUUOT010000196.1:0-3181 GCA_963546815.1 uncultured Bacteroides sp. | reverse complement strand
GCGTCAGGCGCCCTTTCCGGCTATAGCCTACGGTGTCTTCCCGGGCCACCTCGCGTATCTGCAGGATGGTAGTCTTGAGCGTGCTGACATTGTTCAGGATGGAGTTATCGATGGGGCTGATGCCATAAAGGCCGATGCCCAGACGCACCATGTCGAACTGCGCTCCGGGGAAGCGTTCGATGCCGGCCGAATTGCAGATGTGCCGGAGTATCTTATGCGGGAAGGCTTCCTGCAAGCAGGCCGAAGCCGACTCGAAGGTCTCGATCTGCCGGCGCGTGAAGGCGTCGAACTGCGGCGAGTCGCTCCCTACAAGATGGGAGAAAACGGAACGGGCAATGACGGCGTTCTGCCCTTTCAGTCTTTCAATCAGCCGGGGGATATCCGACGGAGCGAAGCCCAACCGGTGCATCCCCGTGTCCAGCTTGATGTGAACCGGGAAATGGGTTATGCCTTCTTTTTCCGCCTCCTTTATCAATGCGTCCAGCAGATGGAAGCTATACACCTCGGGCTCCAGCTTATGGTCGAACATGGTCTTGAAAGCGGTCATTTCCGGATTCATGATGATGATGTTGGCCGTGATGCCTGCCTTACGCAGTTCCGAACCTTCATCGGCCACCGCCACGGCAAGGTAATCCACACGATGCTCTTGCAACGTCTTGGCTATTTCGTAAGACCCGGCGCCATAGGCCGAAGCTTTCACCATACACACCATTTTGGTTTCGGGCTTCAGCTTGCCGCGGTAATGGTTCAGATTGGCTATCATGGCACCAAGATTGACCTCCAGTATCGTCTCGTGCACTTTCTTCTCGAGCATTTCCGTCAAGGCGTCAAAGCCGAACTTGCGCGCGCCCTTTATCAAGATTATCTCATTCTCAAGAGGCAGTTCGCCCTGCGCAATCACACTCATCAGCGTGGCCGTGTCGGGATAAAAGGCTTTCTCCATGCTAAAACGCGCGGCACACGAAGACATCTCGCTGCCCACGCCGATGATGCGTTCGATGCCCCGGCTGCCGACCAGCTGCGCCACCTGCCGATAAAGGGTGGAGGCGCTCTGCCCGGTCTCCAGGATATCAGAAAGAATCAACGTCCGTTTCAAGCCTTTGGAAAGCGAGCGGCGGTAAAGGAAATCGAGGGCAATGTCCAGCGAGCCGAGGTCTGAATTGTAGCTATCGTTAATCAGCAGGCAGTTGTTCTTCCCCTCCTTCACCTCCAGACGCATGGCCACGGGCTCCAATTTCGCCATACGCTCCGTTATCAGTTCGGCGGGAAGCATCAGATAAAGACAGGCCGCCAGGCAGTTCAGCGAATTCTCAATGGCGGCATCATCGATAAACGGCAATGTAAACGTATTGTCCATGTCCAGATAGCGGTAAGAGATGACGGTGCAGTTTTCCCGCTTTTCCACCTTGCTTATATAGAGGGGGCGCTCCATGTCTTTCCGGCTCCATGCAATCTCACGCGCAGACAGCATGGACCTGGCCACACAGTTGCTGATGAACTCGTCATCCCCATTATAAATCACCACATCGCAATCTTTGAAAAGCTGTAGTTTCTCCATACACTTCTCCTGCAAAGAGAAAAAGTTCTCTTGATGAGCGCCTCCTATATTGGTCAGGATGCCGATGGTGGGTCTGATGATGTTTTGCAACGTGCGCATTTCTCCCGGTTCCGATATGCCGGCCTCGAAGATGGCAAGTTCCGACTGCTCGTTCATCTGCCATACGGACAAGGGTACCCCTATCTGGGAATTGTAGCTGCGGGGCGAGCGCACAATGGCGCGTTCGGGACTGAGCAACTGATGCAGCCATTCTTTTACAATGGTCTTGCCGTTACTTCCGGTGATGCCGACGACGGGAATGCGGAAGCGGCTCCGGTGTCGTTCCGCCAGCTTTTGCAATGCCTTCAATGGGTTGGAGACCACCAAGAAGTTGGCGATGGGCATTGCTGCGTTATCTATCTGTTTGAAGCTTTTTTCGCTGACTACGAAGTTACGTACTCCACGGGCATATAAGTCTGAAATGTAACGTGCACCGTCGTTCCGTTTGGTGGTTAGGGCGAAGAACAGCGTTTCTTCGGGGAAGTTCAACGAACGGCTGTCAGTGAGCAGCCAGTCTATCTCAGCCGGCGTACCCCCCACACGCCGCGCGCCGATGCTTTCGGTTATGCTTTCAATCGAGTATGACATATCTCCCTTTCATTTTGAAAGTCTAAGTACGGGTATTTCTCTGTAAGTCGGTCGATTTTTAACACTATTTGTTCTAAAAAACGCTTATACTCGGTAGAGGAGGGATGGAACGGCTGGTGGGTGAGCGCCTTGCGGATGTCCTCGCTCTCTTGCATGATTTGCAATGCTTGCGACGTGAAGCATGTGTGTGAGAATCTCTGCCACAGATAGCGGACAGCCACTTCGGAGGGGTGCAGCATATCTTCGGCATAGAAGCGGTAGTCGCGCAGTTCGTCCAGCAGCAGTTCGTAAGCCGGGAAGTAGAAGACCCGCTCGGGAAAAGTGTTCTGCAAAGCGTCTATGGCGAGCAAGAGTGTCGCCTTACTGAGCTGGTTGGCGTGCATGCCGTCTCGTACATGTCGGATGGGGCTGACGGTGAATATCACTTCCAGTTTCGGGTTTCGTGCGAAGAGGTCGGATAGCAGGGAGGTATAGTCTTCCACAATGCTCTCCACGGACAGCTTTCTGCGTAGGAAGCTCTTCTCGGGTAGTTTGTGGCAATTAGCCACCACTCTGCCCGTTTCCTTCGATTCGTATAGCCACGCCGTACCGAAGGTTATCAGCAAGCAGTCCAATTCGCGCAACGCGGCACAAGCGGTGGTCAGCCGGCGGTTGATGCCTTGCAGCGCATCTTCCGCCTTCGCTGCGGAGAATGCGCCGTGGTGCATGGGGCTATGCCAAAGTCCCCGATAGTGGAACAGGTCTTCCCGGTCATACGTCTTTCCTCCCTGCATCTCTCGCAATGCCGCCGATATGGATTCGGGATTATAGAGCACTCCGTAAGGGTTGACGTCGCAACGGAATTTAGCTTCCAGTAGCTTCGCCCCCATATTCATGGCAAAGCACGAACCGAGCAACATCAGCCGCCGGCTCTGCTCAAGGCTTGGCAAGCGGCTGGGCTGGTCGACCGCCGTATAGAGGTTCATCGGTAGATTGTCTTTTGTTTCCATACGCACA
>CAUUOT010000195.1:0-3237 GCA_963546815.1 uncultured Bacteroides sp. | reverse complement strand
CGCTGAGAAATATTTATCTGCACGCTGATAATTATTTATCAGCCTGCAGATAATTCGCTATTACTTAGTATATGATGGATGGCACTTCTCTTCTTCACCGATAATCCTTATGTCGAACTCGGGTTAAGTATATGCTGGATTTCCCGGATGTATGAAGAATAACGTTTTATCCGCAGGTAATTAGATGGACGTCTCATCGCCGTTTTGAAGTGTAACAAATCTCTTTCTTCTTACGTCTAAAGAGTATAGAAACAAGCATTGAACTATGGACGCCGAAAGTTTCAAAGATAAGTTCCTGCCCTATCATCGTAGGCTGTTTTGCACGGCTTGCAAGCTGCTGGAGAACGCCGAGGATGCCGAGGACGTGGTGCAGGAGGCTTACTTGAAGTTGTGGAACAAAAGGGAGGGGCTGACCGTAGTCGCCAATCCGGAGGCTTTCTGCGTCACGCTGGTCAGGAACATGTGCCTCGATTTGCTCCGTTCCGGCAAGTATGTGCTGAACAGGCAGAGCGTGGAGCTGGACGAAGCGCATGATGCCTTTGCGCCGGACCGCCTCGAGGTGCGCGACCAAGCGTGGCACGTGAGGCGCATCATATCGGGCCTGCCCGTACAGCAGAGGTTGGTGGTGACGCTGCACGACGTCAAGGGCTGCTCTTACGAGGAGATAGAACGGCTGACGGGACTGAAGGCTACCAATGTGCGTGTGCTCTTGTCACGTGCCAGAAAAAAGATACGCGAAGAATTCAATAAAATGGACTGACGTATGAAAACCGAGGAAATGGAAAGGTTGCTCGCCTTGTTTTACGAAGGGAAGACCGACGAGCAGGAAGAAGAACTGTTGAAGCGAGCCTTCAGGACGGAAGAGGTGCCCGCGTGGTTGCAGGAGGACAAGGAACTGTTCCTCGCTCTTTTCTGCGAGGTGGCGGAAGCCGTTCCTGCAGGGCTGGAGGATAGACTGAGCAGGAGGATTGACGAAAGAGCCGTGGAAGAGCAGCGCTTCTTCGTCCGTAACAAAAAACGGCACAACCGGTGGCGAATAGCGGGAATTGCTGCCACGCTTCTGCTCCTTGTCGGCATCGGATATGGCGTGCTGAATATCGGCAGAGACATTCGATCCCCAGACTTGCGCGACACCTTTACCAACCCGGAAATGGCTTACAAGGTGTTGCAAGCTACCCTGCTCGAGGTCTCCATTAACCTGAACAAGGGAATAGAACAGGTGGAGGAGACGCAACAAGATATGGCCGAAGCCAGTCAGGAAGTAAGAAGAGAAATTCAAAGATAAACGGATATGAAAACGATGAGATTATTATTGGCAGGTGTGCTGCCGTTGCTGCCGCTGCTTTGCGGGGCACAGAGTGAGTTGTTCAACAAGTATGGAGACATGAGGTCCGTGTCGTCCGTCTACATTTCTAAAGCGATGATAGAGACGAACCCCAATTTGTTTGCCACGGATGTTTATATCGGGAGGGTGTCGGGACAACTGAACTCCGTCCAAATACTTTCCACCAAAGACAGCGACCTGAAGAAAGAAATGCACAAAGACTTCGCCTCGTTGGTGCAGGCATCCAAGTACGAGCTCTTGATGAAGCAGAAAGGATTGATCACCAAGTCGGAGTTTTATATCAGTCGCCAAGGTGATAAGGTGAAAGAATTGATTATGATTGTCGATGGCCCCCCAGTCTTGAAATTCGTTTATCTGGAAGGGGACATGACGCTGAAAGACATACAGAACATCATGAAGCATCAGAAGACCGGTTGGAACAGTGGCAATATGCGCATGCGCATTTCGGATATCGACTAGGATGGTATTGATAAACTGAAAGACCGAGATTGGCAGGGAAAACTGAAGAAGTCGCAAGAGTTGCTGTCGAAGAATCTGTCCCAGCTCTTTAAGCAGAAGGATAACGAATATCTGAAAGAATGGATGGATTCCGACGCATGGAAACGCTTTGAGAAGAGCATGGAGAAGATGGGCAAGCGTCTGGAGTAACTGAAATGAACGATGAGCTAAAGATGTAGACCTCGCCTGCTCCTTAAAATGAATTTAGGCCCGGAAGACAAGATATCTGCGGCTCTGGTTCTAAAGACCGCTTCGACTCGTGAATTCCGCGCCTAAAAGCATTTCATGAGGAGGAGAGGATTCCCCCTCTTTTGTGGGAACTTACTTTTCCTTTTTCAACTCAGCAGCAATCAGTCCTTCCAGCTCTTCGGCCAGTTCAGGGTTGTCGAGGATGACTTGCTTGGCGGCATCCCGCCCCTGTGCAATCTTCGTGTCCTTGTAGCTGAACCAAGAACCGCTTTTCTTGATGACGCCTAAGTCTGTGCCCAAGTCTATGATTTCACCGGCACGCGAGATTCCCTCGCCGAACATGATGTCGAACTCTGCCCGGCGGAAGGGGGGAGCTACTTTGTTCTTCACCACCTTCACCTTGGTCTGTTTCCCCAGCACCTCATCACCGTTCTTGATGGATTGTCCCGGGCGGATGTCGACACGTACCGAGGCGTAGAACTTCAGCGCATTGCCTCCGGTCGTCGTCTCGGGACTACCGAACATCACACCGATCTTCTCGCGCAACTGGTTGATAAAAATGCACGTGGTGCGTGTTTTGCTGACAGCGGACGTCAATTTACGTAGTGCCTGTGACATCAGACGTGCCTGAAGTCCCACTTTGTTCTCGCCCATATCGCCGTCTAACTCGGCCTTCGGGGTCAGTGCGGCAACGGAGTCTATCACGATGATGTCTATGGCGGACGAATGAATCAGTTGATCGGCTATCTCCAATGCTTGTTCTCCATTGTCGGGCTGTGAAATCAGCAGGTTGTCTACGTCTACTCCCAGCTTGGCGGCATAAAACCGGTCGAAAGCATGTTCGGCGTCGATAAATGCGGCAATGCCTCCCGATTTCTGCGCTTCGGCGATGGCATGAATGGCCAAGGTTGTTTTACCGGAAGATTCGGGGCCGAATATCTCGATGATACGTCCGCGCGGATAACCTCCCACACCGAGTGCTACGTTCAAGCCGATGGAGCCGGTAGGGATTACTTCTATCGGTTCGATGTTGTCATCGCCCATCTTCATGATGGATCCTTTGCCGAAGTTTTTCTCTATCTTGTCCAAAGCCGCGCGTAGCGCTTTCAGTTTTTCGCTGGGCTCGGCAGTTTCTTTACTATTCTCTGAATTGAGTTCATCCTTCTTTGCCATAATGTATAGTCTCTAAGTTTTTTGGTTTTCTT
>CAUUOT010000194.1:0-3243 GCA_963546815.1 uncultured Bacteroides sp. | reverse complement strand
GGTCGTAGACTCTTCGGACTTGTTGGAGGGGATACGGGTGAAAGGCGTGCTGGGGCATTTCTTCCTCGCAGCCCACGGCATCGATTTGAACAGGGAAGAGGCTGTGCTGAACGACGTGCGACTGAGCGACGCCCGCCTGCAAGTGCTGCTTGCCGACACCGCCGACACTCCTGAAGACACCGTGGAGACGGCCCTGAACTGGAAGATTGCCCTCCATGCATTGAAGCTGAAGGATATTTCTGTGGACTTGCGCCTGCCGGCCGACTCCATGAGCCTATCAGCGCACCTTGCGGATGCCGAGGTGAGCAACGCTTTTGCCGACCTGAAGCGGCATGACTACGGATGGAATCGGTTCTTGTTGACAGGTGCCTCGATGACTTACGATGCCGGCAGTGCGGGTGAGGCGGCGGATACCGGCTTCGACCCTTCGCACGTCATACTTCGCGAGGTGCGCCTCGGCATAGATTCCGTGCGCTATTGTGGCAGAGAAATGAATGCCTTCATTCGTGAATGCTCCATGTACGAACGCTCTGGTTTGAGCGTTACTTCCCTGACCGGGCGACTGTCGGCCGACTCTGCGACCATCCGCATTCCTTCCTTGAGGCTGCTCACCCCGCACAGTGAGGTGGATTTCGAGGCGCAGACCTATTGGGAGATGATAGACGAGCCGTCTGCAGGCCGTGTTTCCGCACGCCTCAACGCCCACATCGGCAGACGAGACGTATTGCTCTTTGCCGGAGCTTCGCCTGAAGCGGTTGAGGAAACCTACCCTTTCCGTCCCTTGGTGATTCGGGTCGCGGCAGAGGGAAATCTGAACAAGATGCAACTGTCGCGCTTCACGGCCGATTTACCCGGAGCTTTTTCCATGACCGGAGGCGGCGAGCTCCGCCATCTGACCGATAGTCTGAAACGCAGCGGAAGCATCAATCTCGAGACGTGGACGCAAAGCCTGAACTTCTTGCCGGCACTTGCTGGGTTTACCGACGGAGCCGTTGCCGTGCCCGACAGCATGCATCTCACTGCCCGCCTTGCGCTGGATGGCCCACTATGCACGGCTGCCCTCGATTTGCAGGAGCAGGAGGGACACCTCGGCTTGAATGCCACTTACAACCTCTCCACGGAGAGTTATCATGCCAACCTTGCCGTGAATGCATTGCAGATGCACCACTTCCTTCCCCGGCAGTCTGTCTATGCTTTGTCGGCAAACGCTTCTGTCGAAGGGAGAGGGATGGATGTTGTTTCCCGCAAGTCCGTTGCTACCCTGAACGCCTCGCTGGGACAACTGCAATACGGGTATTGGGATATTTCCGATGTGGAATTGCACGCTACTCTCCACTCCTCAGTTGCCACTGTTCGCCTTGTCAGCAACAATGTGTTGCTCAAGATGCGTGGAGATATAAGCATGCACCTCGACCGAAAGCATCCGGAGGGTACGCTGGAGGTAAATGTGGAGGATGCGGATTTGTATAAACTGGGCCTTGCCTCGCGTCCTCTGAACTATCCCTTTAGCTTTCGACTGGGAGCGGAAGCGCGAAGAGACTCGCTTCGTTTGGATGTCGATGCCGGAGACTTGGATTTGCGTTTCCGAGCACACGGTTCTTTGAGCGAGTTCTTGGCGCAGTCGGACGAGTTCTCTACCTTGTTAATGAAGCAAATAGAAGAGAGGAGACTGAATCATGCGGCTCTCCGTGGCGTACTCCCGTCGGCGGGCATATGGCTAACGTCGGGCAGAAAGAACCCTGTTTGTTATTTTCTGGCGACGAAAGACATATCGTTCAGAGAGATGACTTTGGGATTCGGCTTTACCACCGAACTCGGCATCAACGGGCGCACGGCTATTCACGGATTGCGTGTAGACTCTTTGCAACTTGATACAGTATTCTTCGACGTGAAGCAGGACACCACCGGCATGAAGTTGCAAGGAGGTGTCATCAACGGTCCGGCCAATCCTCAGTTTGTATTCCGCAGTACGCTGACCGGTGAAATACGTAACGAAGACGCCGAACTGACTGTAGACTATACTGACGGAGAAGGACGGACAGGTGTGCTGTTAGGTCTTAATGCCCGCTCATTGACCGAAGGACATGGTAAGGGTGACGGCTTGTTGCTCCGTGTGACGCCGGCCGAGCCTATCGTCGCTTTCCGTAAATTCCGCTTCGCAGACGGCAATAATTGGATTTATATTCATAAGAATATGCGGGTCTATGCTAACATTGACATGAACAGCGACAACGGCTTGTGTTTCCGTATGCAGTCTGATAGAAACGATAGCGTTTCCTTGCAGAACATCAACCTCGAATTGCTCCGTTTGCGTCTGAATGAACTTACGGATGTGCTTCCCTATATGCCACGCCTGACGGGATTGTTCTCTATTGAAGCCAGCTATGTGCAGACCGCCACCTCCCTGCAAGTCTCTGCTGAGGCCAATATCGAAAAGCTGACCTATGAACGCCAGCCCGTAGGAGATATCGGCTTAGGTGTTACTTGGTTACCCGGTGAAAAGGATACGCACTATCTGAACACCTATTTTACTTCCAACAACCGACAGGTGATGACGGCCGATGGTGTCTTGATCAGAAAGAATGGCAAAGACTCGCTGGAAGTAGTTGCCGACTTCCGGCATTTCCCTTTGAAGATGGCGAATGCTTTTATCCCGAATCGTTTGGTATCTTTCACCGGCGATATGGATGGCGGACTATATATTCAGGGCTCACCCGATAAACCTAAAGTGAGTGGCGATATAACATTGGACAGCGTATCTCTCTATGTCCGTCAGGCAGGGGCACGCTACTGGTTCGACAGACGTCCCGTACAGATAAAAGACAACCGCCTGCTCTTCGATAAGTTTGCCATATATACTACGAGTAAGAACCCATTTACCGTAGATGGAAACATCAACTTCAGAAATTTGGAACGACCTATTGCCAACCTAAATCTGATGGCGGAGAATTATACTTTACTAGATGCTCCGCGCACTCGCGAGAGTTTGGTCTACGGCAGGGTATTTGTAGACTTGCGCGCAACACTGCGAGGACCGCTCGACGAACTGACCATGCGCGGAAATATGAGTTTGCTGGGCAATACAAACGTAACGTATGTGCTAACTGATTCTCCGTTGACGGTGGAAGACCGTCTCGATGGGCTGGTAGCTTTTACATCCTTTGCTGACATTTCCTCCACAAAGGATAAAGACACTCTTTCCATGTCTTTGGGAGGGATGAAGATGCTGATGTCTGTACATAT
>CAUUOT010000193.1:0-3268 GCA_963546815.1 uncultured Bacteroides sp. | reverse complement strand
GGCCGTCTTGCAGGTAGTAAAGGTCGAGTCCGCAGATGCCAGTGGGCGTCATGTGGTTCATCCGGAAATTATTCCGTGTCTCCCAACGGGCGGCAATGCAAGTGGAGTTGGAACGGAAACGCACGGCAAGTCCGGCACTATTGCGCCCCAACTCCCACAGCGGTTTGCGAGAAACGGACTGCAAAGAATCGGGCAAGCGTTCGTAACGGGTAAGAGTAGATTCCGTGGCTTTGCCCAGCAGGGGGAAAGCGGAAGCATCATGATAAACAACCTGGGCATTGGCGACGACAGCCAGCAACAAGCCCGATAAAAAAACTTTAGTTCTCATACATACATTATATATTATGAATTCGTCCTGACCTTCAGCAATACCCCTTCGGAAACGCATCTTATACTTCGACCGAAGCCGTACTGTAACTTCGACTGAAGTCGTACTGTAACTTCGACTGAGGTCGTACTGTAACTTCGACTGAGGTCGTACTGTAACTTCGACCGTCGCCGTACTGTAAGTTCGACCGAAGCCGTACTTACACCTCTTCCGAAGAGCCGGCAAAAGCCGGGATGAACTCCATGTTCAGCCTCGACTCTCAGACCGGTAAGTTTCACGAAGACAAAGGTACACAGTTTCTTTGGGAAACGAAAGCATGCAGGCCTTTTACATCAATTAACTCCCTCGCGCTTGCCAGCTTCCGACACATTCGTACTTTTGGGCAAAATATCATTACTATCATCATGAAACATTTACACTTCATCTTAGCAGGTCTGCTGATAGGTATCAGTTGCAGCCTGCACGCCCGAAACCGGGTAATCGAACGGCCGCCGTTCCTTGTCAGAAACACCACTTCCATCGAAGTAAGCAAAGTTATTGTCAGCGACACGGCCACCGTGCTACACATCTATGCCAAGTATCGTCCTAAAAACTGGATACAGATTGCCCCGGAGAGTTATTTGCAAGACAATAACGGAGAGAGGTATCCGCTGCGCTCGGGCATCGGCATCACACCCGGCAAGAATTTCTGGATGCCCGAATCGGGCGAAGCGGAATTCCAACTCGTATTTCCTCCTCTGCCCGACAACGCCATCTCCGTCGACTTCACCGAAGGCGAGAAAGTGGAAAACGGCTTCAGCATCTGGGGCATTCAGCTGAAAGGCAACAAACTGCCGAAACAGGTTCTTCCTCCAGACGCAACGGTGCACAAGGCCGACGCAAAAGCCGAGTTGCCCCAACCGACCCTTCAGTACGGAAAAGCCACGTTGACAGGAAAATGGCTCGACTTCCGTCCCGGCATGAAGAGCTCTTTCAAAGTAGTAGTGTGGGAAAATTGGAAAGGAGATATATCGGCAATAACGCTGGATATCAACCCCGACGGAAGTTTCAGTAAAGAAGTGACGCTGCTCGGAACAACTCCTTGCAGCATCTATACAGACCTGGGAAGCGAAATCTACTTCTTCATGGAACCGGGCAAGACGACGGAGGTGTACCTCAACCTGCGCGAGTTGACCCGCCGCAGCTCCAAATTTCACAACGAAGAGAAGCCTTACGGAGAGCCGGCATACATCAACGGCCCGTTGCAACTCGTGGTACAAGAACAGAACCGTTATCAGTCCGGTGAAAGCATGATGACGAGATTGTATCAGAATAGTGCCGTCTTCGCAGACAAAGACATCGACTCTGCAAAGGAATATATCCTCAAAGTGTCCGACGAAGCACAGTCTGACATCGACAAGTTGCCTTGCAGCGCTTCCACCCGCCAACTGCTCTCCATCAACAATCGATTGGAGACATACAGCATGCTTGTTTCCGTGCCCAACCTGCTGACATCATCCGCCCTGCACGCCAACCGCATCAAAGAGAAAGACGCCCAAGACTTTTATCAGCAACTGCAACAAAAAATTCCCGCCGAGTATATACCTTATTCCGACCTCGCGCTGCTGAATGTATCCCAATCCGTTCTTTCAACCCAATATTATAATGCGGCAATCAGATACATCCATAAACACAACGAACTGGCCAAAGCGTGGGGAACAGACAAGGGCATCTTCTTCGACATAGCCCAAAACGTCTCTTTCTATTGGAATATCAAAGATTTCACTCCGCTCACCGATGCGCAAAAAGACACCCTTGCCACGATGCCCGACGCCTACCGCGAAATGCTGACTGCCGCCAATGACGAACTGCTTGCCCAAATAGAAGCCAACAAAGAAAAGACGGGCTATGTCATCAACCAAGTGGATGAGAACGTCGGCAATGAAGACTTGTTTGCCTCCATCATCGGCAGATATAAAGGAAAAGTTCTGCTGGTGGACTTCTGGGCCACCTGGTGCGGACCGTGCCGTATGGCCAACAAAGCCATAGCCCCCATGAAAGAGGAACTGAAAGCCGAAGACATCGTATATCTGTACATCACCGGCGAAACCTCTCCGCTGAATACTTGGAAAAACATGATTCCGGACATACACGGCGAACACTTCCGCGTAACCGAAGACCAATGGAAATTCCTGCGGGAACAACATGAAGTGAAAGGAGTGCCGACTTACCTCATCGTAGACCGTGAAGGAAACATCAAGTTCAGAGCCACCGGATTCCCCGGAGTGGCCAAAATGAAGGAAGAGCTGCTGAAAGCAGTAAAGCAAGAGGAAGGGAAAAAGGGGTAAGACGATGAACTCCGCCAAGCGCTGCACTATGGAAAACTGACTTCCAACTCAGCGTAAATAGCTATCGGTATGTACAAAAATAAGTGGGACGGTTGCAACCGACAGATGGAGAAGGGTGCACAACCGTCCCACTTATTTCCGTAGACAGAGCGACTTGTTTTCGCAGACTTCGGAGATAGTTCTGTGAAGACTCGAAATTGAACACGAAGACAGACAGATGCCAACAATACTGTTTTTTTTGATATTTTGAATAATTAACCATCTGTCTATTGTTTTATTACGAACTATTCGTAGATTTGCATTGAATTCATTAAAACATTTATCCATGGAAAAATTAACGATACAAGAAGAAGAAGTGATGCTGTACATCTGGGAGCTGGACAGTTGCTTCGTAAAAGACATTGTTGCCCAATATCCGCAACCGGCACCTCCCTACACCACCGTGGCCTCCATCGTGAAGAATCTGGAACGGAAGCAGTACGTCCGCCCCACCCGTGTAGGAAACACCTACCGATACACGCCCCTGATTCGCGAAAGCGAGTACAAACGTACGTTCATGAGCAGCTTCGTGCGCAACTATTTTGAAAACTCTTATAAAGAAATGGTATCTTTC
>CAUUOT010000192.1:0-3302 GCA_963546815.1 uncultured Bacteroides sp. | reverse complement strand
GAAACTCGTAAGCCGCAGCAACGGAAAGCATGGACGGAATGTCGTTAGGTGTATTCACGCCATGTTTATAAGCATCCAGCACACCTCTGGGGTCTTTCAGTTCTTTCGTGTTGTTCTCGATGTTCAGGTTTGTCAGGAACTCATACTTTGCACCGACGTTGAGCTTTCCCCATCGAGCATCCAAACCGATGACAGGCGTCAGTCCCCAGCCGGTCTGTTCACAATCCAAGGCCATATCGATTAAATTGGTTCCGCCCAGCTCCTTCTTCAGATTGGCGTCTACAAAGCCCTTATATCCACCGTAGAAATAGTTCATTCGTCCGCCGAAAAACGCAGAAAGCCAATCATTCAGTTTATAGGTCAGGCCCAGCTGCAGGGAGTAGATATACTGCTTGCCGTCCATGCTGCCGTTGATGGTGTACATATCGGGAGTTATCGCTCTGCCCGTAGTTTGCAGAGAACTTTGAAAGATACCTGCCATCACCTTCGATTCGAAGACGGGCAAGCCATCATCGAACGACGCTTTTCCTCCGCCGCCGGTGACGGCAAAGAAGCCTGAAACAATCCAGTTTCCTTTCTTATAAGCTGCAAAGAGACTCGGAATGACCGGTGCCGCAGCTTTCCCCTCGTAATACTTGCCGAAAGGCTTCTCTGAGACAATGGGCCTTCCATTGTCAACTCCCTTATAGGTATAGAAACTGGCGTCGATATTCCTCGTCTGAAAAGCGCTCTGAATGCTCAAAGCCGCATGAAATCCGTCTTTCGGCAAGAAAGCCAGACCTGCCGGATTGGAATATGCACCGTCAATCTCAGTTGTGGCTCCACGAGACAGCATACGAAGAAAAGCGGAATGTTGGTTAGTATTCGTCAGGATACCGCCCGCAAAAGTTGGAGTTGAAACTATCAGCATCGCGATGCCAATCAATAATAATTTTCTCATTTACGTCTTTTTTAATGGTTTTCGGGCGCAAAGGTACGATTATATAGCATAAAACAAACGTTTTTCTCATTCTTACGGTAAGGATTCAATAGTTTCCGGTGAAACAAATTCTCCGGCAAGAAACGGACTTCCTCCTTGCAGGCACACCTCTTTTCCACAAGATAAGACGGATGGATATCATGAATACAAACGGAATTGCCGAACCTTTTCGACTATACATTTGTTTTCTTTGGACTTACAATAATCCCAAACCAACGAAAATCATGGCCTATACAATCGCATTCTTCGGAACCAAGCCTTACGACGAAGCATCTTTCAACGACAAAAACAGTGAGTACGGCTTTGAACTCCGGTATTACAAAGGACATCTCAACAAGAACAACGTCGTACTGACGCAAGGCGTGGATGCCGTCTGCATCTTTGTCAACGACACGGCCGACGCCGAAGTCCTCCGCATGATGGCCGACAACGGCGTGAAACTGCTGGCCCTGCGCTGCGCAGGGTACAACAATGTAGATTTGAAGGCCGCCGCTGACTGCAACATCACCGTGGTGCGCGTGCCTGCTTACTCACCCTACGCCGTGGCGGAATATACCGTTGCCCTGATGCTGTCGCTCAACCGAAAGATTCCGCGTGCCACTTGGCGTACGCGCGACGGTAACTTCTCACTGCACGGATTGCTGGGGTTCGACATGTACGGCAAGACGGCGGGCATCATCGGCACGGGGAAGATTGCCAAGAAGCTGATATCTATCTTACGAGGTTTCGGCATGAACATCCTTGCCTACGACCTCTATCCCGACCATAACTTTGCACGGGAATATCAAGTGGTGTACACCACGCTGGACGAACTGTACCATAGCTCGGACATCATCTCTTTGCATTGCCCGCTCACCGAGCAGACCAAATACCTCATCAATGACTATTCCATCAGCAAAATGAAGGACGGAGTGATGATTATCAACACCGGACGCGGGCAACTCATCCATACCGAAGCTTTGATAGAGGGACTTAAGACGAAAAAAATAGGCTCGGCCGGGCTGGACGTTTACGAGGAGGAAAGCGAATATTTCTACGAAGACCGGTCGGATAAAATCATCGATGATGACACGTTGGCTCGTTTGCTGTCATTCAACAACGTCATCGTCACCTCGCATCAGGCCTTCTTCACACGCGAGGCACTGGCAAACATTGCCTCGACGACCTTGCAGAATGTCAAGGACTTCATCAACGGCCGTCCGCTGGAGAATGCAGTGAGCATTTAGAAAACATTGTTTCTTTTACCCCGAAACATGGCCGCCTTTATTGCCAAACATGGCTTGTTTGGGAGGAAAACATTGCCACATTCCGGCAGGCTGTGTGGATGTGATTGAATTTATTCTTCTACCACCTCAGCATCCTCAATGTCCACCGAATGCTTTGTGACGATACGCGGCTTGGGACGGTGACGTCCGAACTTGAACCAGCTCAGCAGTTCGGAGACGGCATACACCAAGCAACCGATACCGATGAGGGCGAATGCGGCGGAACGCGCCCCGAGCGGATTGAACAACGCCGTCAACCCAACAATCAAAATCAATACCGGTACCACATAGTAGCCTCCCCGCACCTGCATCCAACGACGGGCGGCGTAAAGCGAGGCTATCTGCTGTACACCTCCCATCAACAGAATGAACCCCAGCACAAAAGTCAGCAAGTCCGCAAAGAAGTCGGGCATCACAATCAGCCATAACACTCCCTCGATGGGGAACCGACGAGGCTCTTCCGTCCGTCGTGCAAAATAGCCTATGAGGCTGATGAGGGAAGGCACCAAGAAGATCACGCCTATCGTAATCACGAAGTAGTCGCTTGCCCGATCGGGGAACATCACCAACACCAAACCTATCACCAACGCAGCTATCGTGCGCAAAAATGAATAACTCAATCCTTTCATAACTCTCTGTTTTTGGGCGAAGATACACTATATACATCAATTCAGGATAAGATATAGCATCAAAAAGAGAGTATTATACAAGATTAGGATATCTATTTCAATAATTCCGATCTAAGGAATATTATAAAAACCGGACGAATTTATGGCATCATCAACACCAGGAAAAGCATTCCGTTAATCACTAATAACTTCTTTTTGTTTCTCGATTGGGGGTTATTAGCTACATTTGTCACCTCAATCATCCCGTATCGTACATGAAACAACGACATATCTTCCGCACCCTCTTTACGCTGTTTTTGCTCGCCTCTGCCGGGGTGTCGGCCCAAATCAAAGGTGTCATCACAGACTCGCTGACTCATGAACCGCTGATGTACATCACCGTACAATACGAGGGAAAAGGTGTAGGGGCCATTTCCAATGGTAAAGGCG
>CAUUOT010000191.1:0-3334 GCA_963546815.1 uncultured Bacteroides sp. | reverse complement strand
CAAGTTCTTCGGAACATTGTATAACACCTATTCGTTCTTCGCCCTGTATGCCAATGTAGACGGCTTTGAATATAAAGAAATCGATGTGCCGCAAGCCGAGCGTCCGGAGATAGATTGTTGGATTCTGTCTGTACTGAACACCCTGGTAAAGAATGTGGATACGTGCTACAACGAATACGAACCGACCAAGGCCGGCCGCCTGATTTCGGAATTTGTGAACGACAACCTTTCCAACTGGTATGTCCGCCTGAACCGCAAGCGTTTCTGGGGAGGCGGAATGACGCAAGACAAACTTTCGGCATACCAAACCCTTTATACTTGTCTTGAAACCGTAGCCAAACTGATGGCTCCTATCGCCCCATTCTATGCGGATAAACTGTACATGGACTTGATAGAAGTTACCGGACGCGACAAGGTGGTTTCCGTTCATCTCGCCAAATTCCCCGAGTGCAAGGAGGAGATGATAGAGAAAGAGTTGGAAGGGCGTATGCAGATGGCACAAGATGTTACTTCGATGGTGTTGGCTCTGCGTCGTAAGGTGAATATCAAGGTTCGTCAACCGCTGCAATGTATCATGATACCGATAACAGACGAGGAACAACGTGCTCGCATCAAGGCGGTGGAGACACTTATCATGAGCGAAGTCAATGTAAAAGAGATAAAGTTCGTCGATGGGGCTGCCGGCATTCTGGTGAAAAGAGTGAAATGCGACTTCAAAAAACTGGGGCCGAAGTTTGGAAAACAGATGAAGGCTGTGGCTGCCGCCGTGGCGGAACTCTCGCAAGAGGCCATTTCCGAACTGGAAACCAGCGGATCTTATCCCTTGCGTTTGAATGATGGAGGAGAGGCCGTGATTGACACTACTGATGTGGAAATAATCAGTGAAGACATTCCCGGTTGGTTGGTGGCTAATGAGGGTAAGTTGACCGTGGCTCTGGAGGTTACCGTAACCGAAGAATTACGCCGCGAAGGTATTGCCCGCGAATTGGTGAATCGTATTCAGAATATTCGTAAATCAAGCGGTCTGGAAATAACGGATAAAATAAGTATTACGTTATCCAAAAATCCTCAAACGGATGATGCGGTAAAGGAACATAAAGACTATATTTGCAATCAAGTATTAGGTACACTGATACTTGCCGATAAGGTGGAAAACGGAACGGAACTTAACTTCGACGATTTTTCATTATACATAAGCATCGTAAAAAAATAATTGTCGAACGGTCGGTAATGCGATATTTTGCCAGATGCCGTTCATTACTACTAACTACTAAAAACACATGTTATGGCAGAAAAAACGAGATACTCAGATGCCGAATTAGATGAATTCCGCACTATCATTATGGAAAAGTTGGAGTTGGCGCAACGCGATTACGACTTGTTGAGAGCCAGCCTGAACGGTCAGGATGGCAATGATACGGACGATACGTCGCCCACGTACAAAGTGCTGGAAGAGGGCGCCAATACGTTGTCCAAGGAGGAAACGACGCGTCTGGCACAGCGCCAGCTGAAGTTCATACAAGGATTGCAAGCTGCTTTGGTTCGTATCGAGAACAAGACGTACGGTATTTGTCGCGAAACCGGCAAACTGATTCCGGCAGAACGTTTGCGTGCCGTACCTCATGCCACGCTGAGCATCGAAGCTAAAAACAACGCAAAGAAGTAAGATGAGTAAGACTTTCACGAAAGGCCGAATAGCCCTGCTTATCATTTTCTCGGTACTGATTATAGACCAGATAATCAAGATTTGGATTAAGACCCACATGTATTGGCATGAAAGCATTCGCATCACTGACTGGTTCTATATTTATTTTACGGAAAACAGCGGCATGGCGTTCGGCATGGAAATATTCGCGAAGCTCTTTCTGACCCTGTTCCGGATTGCTGCGGTGGCGGCGATAGGATGGTTTCTGTATAAGTTCATAAAACTGAAAATGAGAACGGGCTTCATCGTTTGCGTCTCTTTGGTGCTTACGGGAGCTTTGGGCAATATCATCGACAGTGTTTTCTACGGGGTACTGTTCGATGAGAGCACTCATTCGCAGATAGCCAGCTTCATGCCTGAGGGGGGCGGATATGCCCCTTTGCTCTACGGCAAGGTGGTAGATATGTTTTATTTCCCCATTATCGATACGAATTGGCCGGAATGGATGCCGTTCGTGGGCGGAGAGCATTTTATCTTTTTCAGCCCGATATTCAACTTTGCGGATGCGGCAATCAGTTGCGGCATCATCGCTCTGCTGTTGTTTTATAGCAAGGATTTTAATGATGCGTATCATGCTGCTATAAAGAAATCATGAAGAAAAGAAACCGAATTCAAGGATATAACATACTTCTTTTAGCATGCTGTCTGACGGCTTGTCAGGTGAGAAGACCCGAAAAAGTCTTGCAGGACGCCAAGATGGAAGATGTCCTGTACGACTACCACATTGCAAAAGCCATGGGCGAAGAGGCACGGTATGACGAGCACTATAAGCAAGCGCTTTACATTGAATCGGTTTTTAGGAAACACGGCATTACTCAGAGCGACTTTGACACTTCCATGGTCTGGTTTTCGCGTCATCCGGAGCTACTTTCCAAAATCTATGAGAAGGTAAACACGCGGTTGAAAGCCGAAAGAGACGGCATTGACCACCTGATTGCCTTGCGCGACAATAAGCCGAAGGAGTCTCTTCCCGGCGACAGCATCAATGTATGGGCGTGGCAGCCGGTCTATCGACTGACGGGGATGCCACTGAACAACAAGATGGTGTTTGTCTTGCCTGCTGACAGCAACTTCCGTGACAGAGACACATTGCGCTGGAACATTCGCTTTCGCTTTCACGGCAGCAGCGCACTGAATGATGACGTGCCGACGGACAGTGCGTATGCTCCTCTGATGGCCATGCAGATTTTGTATGAGAAGAACGATACGGTTGTGGACGCTATCCGAAAGGTGAGAGGGGCAGGAGTCGAGACCATCAGTCTGCATGCCGATACGTTAGGTAAGATAAAAGAGGTGCGTGGATTTATCTATTATCCGGAGCAACGAACCCCGCGCTCTGTACTGGCCGACCGTATCTCGCTGATGCGCTATCATGCCAAAGACAGCCTGGTGACGTCGCCCAAAGACAGCTTGCTGCAAACTCCCGACTCTGTGCGCAAGGACACTGTCAAGCGCCGGCCTCTCGAACCGAGACCTTTGGAAAATCACAAAGTGAACGGAAATAAGATTCCTGAGCACAGAAGCAGGCGCCCCCGCCCCACTCCGCCGGGAAGAGGTTGACCCCACATCCTATGGAAGGAGACATGAAACGCTACGCTTCTCATTTCTTGTTTTTCCCCGATTATGGCT
>CAUUOT010000190.1:0-3335 GCA_963546815.1 uncultured Bacteroides sp. | reverse complement strand
ATCCTGTTTTCATTCTTATCCCGAATTCGGGTAACCTTATATCAAGCTCGCGTATATCCTAATCTGTACAGAACTATCTGCGAAGTCTGTAAAAATAACTACCGAAATGAGTTTCTCATAACAGGAAGACTGATGATTGAAAGAAAGGCATCTGTCAACGCGATTGAAACAAGACATAAAAAGAGAGAACACGAAGTTTTTTCTTCGAATTATCCTCATTTAAGGATTAAAGATTGTACTTTTGGACACTTAAAAACACTTGGAAACATGAAACAAACAGGTTATCTCGTTCTTTCTCTCATCTCCATATTGGCGGTAAGTTTCTGTTCATGCAGCGATGACAGTCCGGAGCAGAAAAGGGGCATCACCAACCCAAGTTGGAAAGAAGGACAGCCACTGGAAATCAGCGCAAGCCAAGTATTGTCCGTCACATTCGACGCGGCTGCCCGATGGACGGCTTACACCCATTCGGCCTGGTGCACCGTACGTACTCCGTCGGGAGAGAAAGGCATGAGTACGATAGAGCTTTCGGCAACCGTCGCTTCGGCCGAACGAACCGCCACCATCATCGTCAACATGGAAGGATATGAGCCCCAAAGTTTCGAGGTGAAGCAGGAGGCGGATGAGCACAACATATCCGGAGAAGTGGAAATTAACCAGAAAGTAGACGACTACCTGAGGGAGAAATACCTCTGGAACGAGGAATACAAGACGCTGAAACCGGACTTCGCCAAAGATTACAAAGATTTCTTCTACGATGCGTTGGGCAGCATGACTACCAATACATTGGACAAGAGGCCTTATACGGACGAGGATGGGAACACGGGGTACGGGCTCTTCTCTTACATCGAGAAGAGAAACCCCGTCAGCGAAACCCGTTCCGTCCGGCTGGTGAAAAAGGAGCTGACTTACAGTTTCGGCATCACCGGCATCACACCCGTCATCATCGGGACGGAAAGCAATCATACCTTTTACTTCTGCATTCAAGGCACCTATCCCGATTCTCCCGCAGCGCGTGCAGGCATCGAACGGGGTGCCATGATAAGCCGGATAAACGGGGACAGGATAAACTATAACAACTTGGAAGATTACTTCTATAAACTGCTGCGCCCCAACTCCGTATTCAACCTGACGCTGACGGAAGACTTCATCCGAGGAGGGAAAGTGGCGGATACCCAAACATTTACCCTTACCTCCGAAGCGATGTATTGCAACCCCGTCATCACCAGCAAGGTGGAAGAGAGGAACGGACACAGAATCGGTTACTTGGTTTATTCCGAGTTCAACGCCGGTTTCGACCGGGAGTTGTTCGACGTCTTCAAGCTATTCAAAAGCCGGAACGTCACGGATCTTATCCTGGACTTGCGCTACAACGGCGGAGGACACACTCTATCCGCCAACTTGATAGCCTCTTGCATCGCCGGCGAAGCCTGCAAAGGCAAAGTATTCACAAGCCTGCGCTTCAACGAAGAGAGGATGAGGAAGAGGGGTAACAAGCGGGAGGAAGAGGAATTTGCCTATTCCCATTACGAAAATCTGGGGACATCGCTGCAGGCCGGAGGACTCGGGCTGAAGCGCGTCTATTGCCTGACAGGGAGCGGAACGGCATCATCCAGTGAACTTGTCATCAACGCCTTACGGGGTATCGACGTGGAAGTGGTGCTCATCGGTCGGCGTACCAGAGGTAAGAACGTAGGCATGGAATACAAAGACTTCGAAGTGAAGAAAGACGTCTATCGGGTAGTACCCATCACCTTTCAAAGCTATAATGCCAAAGGATACGGAGATTATCAGGACGGCTTTGCCCCCACCCTGGCAATCAATGAGACAAATCCCAATAACCTGGAACGTACATTTTATGCGCTCAAAGGTTACGGAACCGACGAAGAACCGCTGTACGCCAAAGCCATCGAGCTGATTACCGGAAGAAATCCGATGCCGACCACGCGCGGCATCGGTCAACCCGCTGAAGTGCAAGTGCGCAGCATGCCGACCGTGCACCGACCGGGATACGACGGCATGCTCAGAGAAGATAAGGAATAATGGCTACGCACAACTTGCTGGGTAAGGCCGGAGAAGATGCCGTGACCGAATACTTGGAAAGAAACGGTTACGCCATTCGCGACCGCAACTGGCGTAAGAACCATTTGGAGCTGGACATCGTGGCCGTAAAAGACAACGAACTGGTGGTGGTAGAAGTGAAGACACGCAGCAACACCAACTACATCCAACCACAAGACGCGGTAAACTGGCAGAAGATACGCCGCATCGTGGTGGCTGCCGACGCCTACATCAAGCACTTCGACTTGGATATTCCTGTCCGCTTCGACATTATTACGGTCGTAGGCCGGCCGGGAACGTTCAAGATAGAGCATATCCGGAACGCATTCTATCCGCCCCTGTTCTGAACACACCATTTACCAACCATGAATATAGAAACCGTACGTGAATACAGCCTCGCCAAGAAGGGTGCCACCGAAGACCTGCCGTTCGGCGAAGACATCCTCGTCATCAGAGTGATGGGGAAAATGTTCGTTTGCATCAACCTCGAAACTCCGGACAGGGTGACGATGAAATGCAATCCGGACTATGCGCTCGATCTGCGCGAACGTTATTCCGCCATCGAGGGAGCTTGGCATTTCAACAAGAAGTATTGGAATCAAGTCTTTTTGAACCGCGACGCCGACGACAGTCTGGTGAAACACCTGATAGACCATTCCTACGAAGAGGTTTTGAAGAAGTTCACCGGGAAGATGCGCACCGAGTATGAAGCCCTGCCCTGACACATTCCCTTTCCCACTGGTCGCCTTAGATCGGACGGACTCTACCAACCGGCATCTCCTGCGCCTCTGCAACAACCGGCACGAGGAAGTGGCGGAGTTTACCACCGTCACCGCCGAGTATCAGACGGCGGGGAAAGGTCAGCGCGGCAATACATGGGAGTCTGAAGAGGGCAAGAATCTTGTCTTCAGTGTGGTGCTCTACCCCACGTTTCTCGAAGTCCGGCGACAGTTCATCCTCTCGCAGGTCGTCTCCCTTGCTATCAAAGAAGAGCTTGGCGCATGGTCGGACGAGTTCAGCATCAAATGGCCCAACGACATTTATTGGCGAAACCGGAAAATCTGCGGCATACTGATAGAGAATGACCTTGCGGGTGGCAGCATTGCCCGCTCCATCGTCGGTGTAGGGCTTAACATCAACCAAGGCCTCTTTCGCAGCGACGCCCCCAACCCCGTCTCTTTGCGACAAATCACGGGGAAAGAGCATGACCGATACGCCCTCCTCTCCCGCATCCTCCGACGGATAGAAGGCTATTACACCCTCCTGCGGACAGA
>CAUUOT010000189.1:0-3350 GCA_963546815.1 uncultured Bacteroides sp. | reverse complement strand
TTGAGTTCTTCCCCAAAGGGTGGAAGGCAAGCTGAACACAAACACCGCTCACTCCGCATGCCATTGCCCGCTCTGGGAGTCGAGCCCAAGCATTATTTTCAGCACGAAGCTAAGTTTTAGAGGTGAACTGAAGCCTCGAACGCAATTTATTTACTTCCTTTGCAAAAAGACAGAGGGCAGGCGCGGCACCCCTTGCCCGAGCTCCGGATGAAAGCGTCTAAAGACGGCCGTTTTTTTCGGCTTGGTACACAATCAGCTCTAACGGCCCGGCCATAGTAGCGCCAAAGGCTATTTTACGTTTTCATTACGTTTAATGGACAAAGAAACAAATCGTTTATCTATCACCCTTTCAAAAAAAAAGACAGGTTATGGCCAGACAAAAAGAAAGAAAAGCCGGCAAACGCATGAAAAAGAAAGAGCTTGCCAAAGTGCTGCTGGACTTCTTCCACAACAAGCAAGGCGAAGTTTTATCCCTGAAATACCTATTCGAACAACTGCGGCTGACCACTCACCCGCTGAAGATGCTGTGCATGGACATCTTGTCCGAACTGGTGATGGACGACTACATCAGCGAGGTGGAGAAGCACAGATACAAGCTGAATACCCACGGCGTGGAGATGACGGGCGTCTTTCAACGCAAGAGCAACGGAAAGAACTCGTTCCTGCCCGATGAAGGCGGAGACCCCATATTCATCGCCGAACGAAACTCGGCGCACGCCATGAACAACGACAGGGTGCGCATCGCCTTCTATGCCAAACGCCGCGGGCGCGAAGCCGAAGGAGAAGTGGTGGAGATACTGGAGCGAGCCAACGACACGTTTGTGGGAACGCTGGAGGTGGGCAAATCGTACGCCTTCCTGGTGACGGAAAACCGCACGCTGGCCAATGACATCTTCATCCCCAAAGAGAAGCTGAAAGGCGGAAAAACAGGCGACAAAGCCATCGTGAAAATCGTGGAATGGCCGGACAAGGCGAAGAACCCCATCGGACAGGTGGTGGACATCTTGGGGCAGGCGGGCGACAACACCACCGAGATGCACGCCATCTTGGCGGAGTTCGGGTTGCCTTATGTCTATCCCGCCGCCGTAGAGAAAGCCGCCGATAAGATACCCGCCGAAATCTCCGCCGAAGAAATAGCCCAACGTGAGGACTTCCGCCCAATCACCACTTTCACCATCGACCCCAAAGACGCCAAAGACTTCGACGACGCCCTCTCCATCCGCCCGCTGAAAGACGGACGTTGGGAGGTAGGCGTACACATTGCCGACGTCACTCACTACGTAAAAGAAGGAGGCATCATCGATAAGGAGGCGGAGAAGCGAGCCACTTCCGTCTATCTTGTGGACCGCACCATCCCGATGCTACCCGAACGGCTGTGCAACTTCATCTGCTCCCTCCGCCCCGACGAAGAGAAGCTGGCCTACTCCGTCATCTTCGAAATGACGGAAAAGGGGGAGGTGAAGAACTCGCGCGTGGTGCATACCGTCATCAAGAGCAACCGCCGCTTCACCTACGAGGAGGCGCAGGAGATTATCGAAACCGGCAAAGGCGACTTCAAGGAAGAAATCATCCAACTGAACAAGCTCGCCAAGATACTGCGCGACAACCGCTTCAAGGCCGGCGCCATCAACTTCGACCGCTACGAAGTGAAGTTTGAGATAGACGAGCACGGCAAACCGGTGAGCGTCTATTTCAAAGAGGCCAAAGACGCCAACAAGCTGGTGGAGGAGTTCATGCTGCTTGCCAACCGCACCGTGGCCGAAAAGATAGGACGCGTGCCCAAAAACCAAAAGGCGAAAGTGTTCCCCTACCGCATACACGACCTCCCCGACCCCGAGAAGCTGGACAATCTGGCGCAGTTCATCGCGCGCTTCGGATACAAGCTACGCACCACGGGCACGAAGACAGACATATCCAAGTCCATCAACCACCTGCTGGACGACATTCAGGGCAAGAAAGAGGAAAACCTGATTGAGACCGTATCCATACGTGCCATGCAGAAAGCACGCTACTCGGTGCACAACGTGGGGCACTACGGACTGGCGTTCGACTACTACACGCACTTCACCTCGCCCATCCGCCGCTTCCCTGACATGATGGTGCACCGCCTGCTCACCAGATACCTCGACTTGGGCGGCCGCAGCGTCTCCGAGCAGAAGTACGAAGACCTGTGCGAACACAGCAGCAACATGGAGCAGATAGCCGCCAATGCCGAACGTGCCTCCGTCAAGTACAAGCAGGTGGAATTCATGGCCGAGCGTCTGGGACAAACCTACGACGGCGTCATCTCCGGAGTGACGGAATGGGGACTGTACGTGGAGCTGAACGAGAACAAATGTGAAGGCATGATCCCCATCCGCGACCTCGACGACGACTACTATGAGTTCGACGAGAAGAACTACTGCCTGCGCGGGCGCCGCAAGAACCGCAGATACAGCTTGGGAGACGCCATCACCGTCAAGGTGGCGCGCGCCAATCTGGAGAAGAAACAACTGGACTTCGCTTTGGTGGAGTAATCATCCCTTACTCTGAAGCCAAACATCCCGAGACAGCATGCCTGCAAACCGCGAAATACAACTCCTTGAACAATTGAGAGGAGGAGACGAACAAGCCTTCAAACTCTTGTTCGACTCCTATTTCGTGCCCTTGTGCCGCTTCATGAAGCTATACCTCAAAGACGAGGCCGAGATAGAGGAGATTGCTACAGACATCTTCATGCACATCTGGACAAACCGCCGAGACATCGAAATCAGGCTTTCCATTCAATCCTACCTCTTCCGTGCGGCCCGCAACAGCTGCTTGAATGCCTTGCGCAACAACAAGCAGACCTGCCTCGTCGACGAACTCAGCGAAACTCTGACAGACACCCATACAGTAGATGCCGGCATGGAGCTGGAAGAACTGAACCGCCTGATAGAAGAGGCCGTATGCTCCCTGCCCGATAAATGCCGCGAGGTGTTCCGCCAAAGCCGGCAAGAAGACCTCACCAACAAAGAAATAGCCCAACGCACACACACGTCCGTCAAAACCGTGGAAGCGCAGATATCGAAAGCGCTGAAGCACATCCGCAATTATCTGAACCGGAAATACGCTTTCTGTTCCGAAAAATATAAGGTATAATCGCCCCGAACGCCTCTTTCACCCCTGTTCGACAGACAACTGCCCACCTTATTGCAATGAGGGTAAGCCTCGTTCTACACCTCTATTTCCCTAACCGAGCAACCACATCTCCCCTCTTTCCACACCCCAACCCTATGCGGCGTCCGCAACGTGAGGGCGGAGGGAGAGAGACGTTCTCCGCGACACTCTTCCACTCCTCACAATGAGGGTACGTGTTCGTGTCTTCTTCG
>CAUUOT010000188.1:0-3361 GCA_963546815.1 uncultured Bacteroides sp. | reverse complement strand
CGCAAACAGCTCATAGATGCGTTGCGCCCGCACGACAGGCGTTTCTTGGGCATATAGCGTACACACATTGCCCGTCAGGAAGAGCCACAAGGCCATGAGACCTTTCCTGATAAAACCGTTCGTTCTCCATGCTTTTGTATTCATATCCGACTGATTGAGTTCTTATAGAAATATCATCCCTTGCCGACGGCTGAAACGCCTTCCCGAAGAGGGCGGAGGTGCCGTTGGGAAGTCGTCGGGTGTGACTTCCCAAAGGCGTGACGCGTGACTTTCCAACGACACCGAGCACGACTTCCCAACGGCGTTTTGCATACCTCCGGCCAGTCCGTGAAATCTCCCCCATAGAGAGGATTAGCTCCTCTCATTTTACACCTTATTATATATAGAGAATCAAGCCATCCATATAAAGACCTATCCGCCTGTCCCTCTTTTATTTGCGGCAAAAGTATATATTATCTGCCCTTTTTGCGTAATTTTGCGCACAAAATCTGAAGATACCCTTATGATAAAAGCCCTTTTCTTCGATATCGACGGCACATTGGTCAGCTTCAAGACGCACGAAATCCCTCCGTCCGCCATCGAGGCGCTGACCGCAGCCAAAGCCGCCGGCAAGCACATCTTTATCTCGACTGGACGTCCGCGCGTCATCATCAACAACCTTTCGGCCCTGCAAGAACGGGAGCTGATAGACGGCTACATCACGATGAACGGCGCCTACTGCTTCGTGGGAGATCTCGTCGTACACAAAAGTCCCCTCCCCACCGCCGAGGTGGATGCCCTGGCCTCGTTCTGCCACAAGCGGAACCTCCCCTGCATCTTGGTGGGCGAACACGACATTTGCGTCAACCAGCCGAGTGAGATGGTGGAAGAGATCTTTCACAAGCAGCTGAAAGTAGACCCCATCGAAGCCAAGCCATACACGGAAAACCATTCGGACAAGGCGTTCTACCAGATGACTCCATTCATCAATGCCGAAGAAGAACAGCAGATATTACCCGCCATCCCTCACTGCGAGACGGGGCGCTGGCACCCGGCCTTTGTAGACGTAACGGCGAAAGGAAACACCAAACAGAACGGCATAGACCAGATCATACGCCACTTCAACATCCAGCCGGAGGAGACCATGGCCTTCGGCGACGGAGGAAACGACATCGGCATGCTGCGCCACGCAGGCGTGGGCATCGCCATGGGCAACGCCCAAGAAGACGTAAAGGCCGCAGCCGACTACGTTACGACCGATGTGGACAACGATGGAGTAGCTCGTGCTTTGAAGCACTTCGAAATCATCTGAAACGCCCCCCACCGAGCAAGCAATCAATCATCCTCTATCGAACATTGAACTTCACCCCCGACACCCAGAACAAAGAGTTTCAAGATGCCTTGAAGCTCATCCGGTTTACTCGTCAATCCGTCTTCCTGACGGGTAAGGCGGGCACGGGCAAATCTACCTTCCTGCGCTACATCTGCGACAACACAAAGAAAAAGCACGTAGTTCTTGCTCCTACAGGCATTGCAGCCATCAACGCCGGAGGTAGCACGCTGCACAGCTTCTTCAAGCTGCCGTTCTATCCGTTGCTGCCCGACGACCCGAACTTCAGTCTGCAACGGGGACGCATCCACGACTTCTTCAAGTACACCAAACCTCACCGCAAATTACTCGAAGAGCTGGAACTCGTCATCATCGACGAAATCTCCATGGTACGTGCGGACATCATCGACGCGGTGGACCGTATCCTGCGGGTCTATTCCAGAAACCTGCGTGAGCCTTTCGGCGGCAAACAAATTCTGCTGGTGGGCGATATCTTTCAATTAGAGCCGGTGGTCAAGGGAGACGAACGGGAAATTTTGAACCGCTTCTACCCCACTCCTTTCTTCTTCTCGGCAAGGGTGTTCGGCCAGATAGACCTTGTCTCCATCGAACTGCAGAAGGTATATCGGCAGACGGACAAGGTCTTCATTGATGTGTTGGACCATATCCGCAACAATACAGTGGGTTCGGCCCACTTGCAACTGCTCAACAGTCGCTGCGGCAGTCCGATGGAACCATCGGAAACCGACATGTACATCACCCTCGCCACCCGTCGCAACCATGTAGACTACATCAACGACAAGAAACTGGCGGAACTCCCCGGCGAACCGGTCACCTTTCGCGGGGAGATCACAGGCGACTTTCCTGAAAGCAGCCTCCCTACTTCACAAGAGTTAGTACTGAAGCCGGGAGCGCAAATCATCTTCATCAAGAACGATTTCGGTCGACGCTGGGTAAACGGAACCATCGGCGTAGTCAGCGGTTTCGACCCCATTGAAGAGACTCTTTACATCCTCACCGACGATGGCAAGGAATGCGACGTCAAACGGGAGTCATGGCGAAACATCCGCTACAAGTACAACGAAGAGAAAAAACAGATAGAGGAAGAGGAATTGGGCACGTTCACTCAATTTCCGGTGCGCCTGGCATGGGCCATTACCGTCCACAAGAGTCAGGGACTGACCTTCAGCCGCGCGGTCATCGACTTTACCGGCGGAGTATTTGCCGGCGGACAGGCCTATGTAGCGCTCAGTCGCTGTACCGCCCTCGAAGGCATCCGACTGACGAAGCCTATCAGCCGTGCCGATGTATTCGTCCGTCCGGAAATAGTCAGCTTCGCCGAACGTTTCAACAATCATGCGGCTGTAGACCGTGCCTTGAAGCAGGCACAAGCAGACATACAGTACATTGCCGCCGTCAAGGCTTTCGATAAGGGGGACTTCGATTCTTTCCTGAACGAATTCTTTAAGGCCATCCACGCTCGCTACGATATCGAAAAGCCGAACGTCCAGCGTTTCATCCGCCGGAAACTGCACATCATCAATAACCTGAAAGAAGAAAACCGCGCACTGAAGCAAGCCGCCTTGGAGAAAGAGAAATCGTTGGTGAAATATGCCCGCGAATACATACAGATGGGTGACGAATGCCTGAAATTAGACATGAAAGAGGCGGCCATGAAGAACTACAACAAAGCCGTCAGCCTCTGCCCCAAGTTCAAGGAGGCATGGAAAAAGATAAAGAAACTGGAGAAAGAAATGCTTAATAGGTGAAAGGCTTGGTCATAAACCGGTTATTCTTTACTTTTGCGCCACATCTGTAACCTCTTATCCGTCGTGCAACCATGCTTCTGAAACTCTATGAAAGTAACAACAATCCTGCCGACTTGCAGCGTGTCGTCGACCTACTGAATGACGGGGGAATCATCATTTACCCCACCGACACCATGTATGCCATCGGTTGCCACGGACTGAAAGAGCGTGCCATCGAGCGCATCTGCCGACTGAAAGGCATCGACCCCAAGAAGAATCATCTTTCCATCATCTGTTACGACTT
>CAUUOT010000187.1:0-3399 GCA_963546815.1 uncultured Bacteroides sp. | reverse complement strand
ATTCGTTCATAAAAGTGCCTCGAAAGGTTAACATAATTTCTATGAAAAGGCTATTTTATGGCAGATTGCAACATGGGCACACTGATAGAGACTCCTGCGGAGCGGAACTTCGAACCCTCGAAGCCGACGAACACACCCGCACGCAAGATGGAGGAAAGGCCAAGTGAATAACCTGCCTCGGTATAGACCCGCCGCCCGTATACGGCTGCGGAACGAAGATGCAACGCCTCGTCGAAAAGCTTGTCGGACAAGAAGGGGAGCTGCTTCAGGAGCAGGTAGGGCGTGTACCACGACAGGCCGGCTTGCGCCCAACGGGTATCGGCAGAAAGCGCATAGTTATTCATCAGCTGGAAGCCTACATCGAACGAGCGCTCCATGAGCCCTATATCGGTGGAGGCAAAATGCTTGAAGTCCGGAAAGCGGAAATTCTTCTTATCGTAGAAAGCACCGCCCTCTGCCTGCCAACGCAGACGGTTGAACAGTCCGAAGCGTACCTCCTGATTTGCCGAGAGCTGTATCAGGTGGTAAGAAGCGGGACGACGTAGTCCCTCCATCGGAAAGGCGCGTTCGTACCGCAAGGTGAAGATGGGATAACGGGGGGCTTCGTACACTTTCCGTCCTTCGTACATGCGGTAATAACAGGCAGGAGTGTATTTCAGCGAGAAAGAAGCTTTCAGCAAATCGTTCGAGGGCATCGAACGGAAGGAAGCGTTCCCGGGGATGTTCGGCTCGGCGGCTCTACCCAGCCAACTGCGGTGCAGACGGTTCTCCAGCATCCTTCTACGCTGCCATGACAGGGAGGAAGAGAACAGCACCCCATTGAACGGCTCTATCGCATGGTTCACGGTGAAGAATGTCTTCTCGTAAAGCTTCACGCGGTTGTATCCAAACAGCAAGCCGGACAATGCGTTTATCAGTCGGGACTCTCCGCTCTCGCCGTTATAGTCGGCGGACAACACCCCTCCCATCAACGACAGGTTGCCGCGGCGGCGGGGAGCATAGTCCAGCGTCAGTTCGCCTTGTCCCACCCCGCTCTTGCGCGCCGTGGTGTAATAGAAAAGAGGAGTGAAGCGGAGGGAGGACGATGGGGAGAGGTTGACTCCCATCTTCAGTTTCGTTCCCAGCCAGAAGCCATCGACAAAGTTGTATTCGGGTATGTAGGCGAAAAGCCGCGGCAGCGTCAGCCATGCTTTCTTGTCGGGGGTAGCGAACGTCCGCCCGAAAAGGAGGGTAGACACAATGCTACCCGTCACGCTCTGCTTCCGTAGGGTGTCTTTCGCCAGAGAGTCTTTCTGCAGCATCCTGATTTCCTTGTAGCGATAGCTCTGCAACTCGTCCGGACGCAGCGGCACACTGCGCACAGCCGACCAATAGAGGGAATCTCTCTTGCCCGCCAATGAATCGACCTCCGCATCCCTGCGGACAAAGGCGGGACGCTCGTATTTACGTTTCTTGAGGCGTGAGGTTTTCTTCGCCGGAGTATCGGCAGTTTGGGCAGCGGTCTTGGTGTTTGTCTTCGTTTCCGTAGCAGGTTGCCCGCCGGACTTCCCATCCGTCTTGATGTCTGTGTAGTGCACCGCCGCAAGATAGGACGCCTCCGCCCTGAACCCCATCATATCGATATTTGTAAACAAGGTGGTGGAGACGGGCAGAAAGAGATTCGGCTGTACTTCTTTGCAGATGACTTTCACAGTGGCTTTCAGTCCGTTTCCACGCATATCCATTGTTGCTGCCGACACGCTCCACAGGTCTTCCACGATAAACAAATCGCCCTCCAGCAGGCGGATATCCGGCCTTTTAGGAATGACGCGTATCTTGTTTATCATCTGTCCGTCCTCCATATAATAGCCGTCCAGCCGAAAACGGTAGTAAGAAAAGGCATGCTTGTTCAGCGGGGATATCTTCCCGAAGATTTCGGGCGCGTAGAAGTCCACCGTGGTCAGCCCCATGTCTATCTGAACCCTTTCCGGGAAAGAGTTCTTGCTGGCCAATATTCGCCTGCTCCATACATTGGGGGCTTTGAATGTCACCACTTGCTGCTCTTCCAGCAGGAAGATTTTCCCAAGTAATTCCTTGGACTCTTTCCTCACTTCCTTGGAGAGTTTCAGGATGCCCGGGATGGAAATGCCCTTGCCCGTCCCCTTCAGATAGACACTCGCCGTGAACTCTTCTACTAACGTTCGATGATAGGAGGCATACGCTATGGCCTTTCGCATCACAGCGTAGGCGGGGTCTTCGGCATTTTTCCTGATGTTCACCTCGGGCAGCGAATATACCCGTTCGGCAAGGGTCACCTTCCTCTCATAATCATGCTCGGGCATCCGAAATGAGAAGCTCTGTGACACGAATCCCAACGAAGACACCTCGCAGGTATAGTCTCCCGCAGGCAGTCGTGTCTGGAAGTGCCCATGTTCATCGGTGGTGAAACCGGACTTCGTCTGGCGCAGGTATAAGGCAGCATAAGGCACCGGGTTGCCGGCAACGTCCACCACAGCACCTCTGAATGTTTGTGCTGAAGCAAGCATTGTCAGGAAGCATGGCACAAGCCATGCGATAAGTCTTTTCATACGTCTATTAATATGGTATTACACCTCTCTTTTAGGGGGGGGAACAACCAAGATTTTCCTGCCTATTCCGTTCTGTATTCGATATAAGCCAGAGTTCGACATAAAGACAGCGATGAAAAAGAGGACGCTCACCGGCCCTTCCCGACCGGGCATAATGACTTCCCCAAAGAGGGCGGAAGTGTCGTTGGGAAGTCGCTGGGTATGACTTCCCAACGGCGTGATGTGTGACTTCCCAACGACACCGGGCATGACTTCCCAACGACACCGAGCACGACTTCCCAATGGCGTTTTAGACCGCTCCAGCCAGCCTCTGCTCCGACTGCTGCTAGTCGGTGGAGGTGACTGCCGTTAGTGGTGGGCAGTGACTAACGTTAGTCAGAGCAGACCCTCTTTTATATGTCCAATTCAGGCTATTTTATATCGAATTCAGGTTATTCCAAATTGACCAGCCGGTAGACGTCTTCCTTTTCTCCAACCACCCAGACCACGTCGCCCTCGGCAAAAGGCTCGTGCGGGTCGGGAGCGTGCAACACTTCCTCGTCGCCCTCCACTCCGGCTATCAGACAGCGATACTTCTCGCGGATACCCGCCTCCTTAAGAGTCTTATTAAGGAAGGGTGAACTCCCGTCCACACGGAACTGGCGCAGAATCATCTCGCTGCGCTCCACCACATCGTCATCAAGGGTGGAGACACGGCTCATCTCCCGGCCGAACTCGTTCAGCTCGCCGTCCGTCCCGATGACCTGTATTTTGTCCTGCGGAAAGAGGCGTACCGTCGCCCCGGGATGTTGATGCGCCTTTTACCTCGGAGAATGGACACCACATGCACCCC
>CAUUOT010000186.1:0-3405 GCA_963546815.1 uncultured Bacteroides sp. | reverse complement strand
GAAAACAGGATGAACTCTTTTTGAAAAACTGCAATGCTGTGATTGGACCTGATACATCCTTCGTACCATCTTCGGTTCATCAGATGAACCGAAGATGGATCCCTCTCTTGAGGGATAGAAAAGTGTCGTCCGTCGGTTTTCAGGGGATGAGAGGTAAAAATAATACAGGTTCGTTTTGTTTTTACCGAAGTAAAAGTAATTTTGCACGAAGTATGAGGAAGAGAGACAGAGCGTGTGCGAAAGTTACACCCGGCGAAACAAAACGCGAACGGCGCATGACGTGCCTGATGAGCGAAGAAGAGCAGCGGATTGTAGACCGTTATCTGGAGAAGTATAAGATAACGAACAGGTCGCGGTGGCTGCGCGAAACCATCCTCATGTTTATCCATAAGAACATGGAGGAGGATTATCCTACCTTGTTCGGCGAACACGATATGCGCAGATGATGTGCCCCGACTGCGGGCTTGTATGAAGCGTGTGTGCCCCTGCGATGGAAGAAAAATAGAAACCGGCGACATAAATCGGAAACTTGTGGACGATACCCATTACATGAAACAAGCACTTCTGGAAGCGCAAAAGGCGAGTCGGCGGGGAGAAATTCCCGTGGGAGCAGTCGTGGTGTGCAAAGACCGCATCATTGCCCGCGCGCACAATCTGACTGAGACTTTGACGGACGTCACCGCCCATGCCGAGATGCAGGCCATCACTGCCGCCGCCGCAACCCTTGGCGGCAAATATCTGAATGAATGTACGCTCTATGTCACGGTGGAGCCGTGCGTGATGTGTGCCGGCGCCATTGCATGGGCACAGGTGGGACGTCTGGTGTTCGGCGCCGAAGATGAGAAGCGGGGATACCAGCGCTATGCCCCGCAGGCATTGCATCCTCGGACGGAGGTACTGAAAGGGGTACTTGCGGAAGAGTGTGCCGGGCTGATGAAAGACTTCTTTGCTGACAAGCGTCGTTGACGCCTGGTTGTTGTTATTCCAGACTGCCTTTTCCAGACGGGTTATCTTTTATTTCTTCAAAATCTACGTATTCGCCTTCTTCTTCGGAAAACAGTTTTTTGCGTTCGGGTCGCGTGTTTTGTCGAGGTGAATCGGTCGTCTGTTCCTTGTCGTAACGGGAACGATTGCCGGAGCGATGACCTCCGGAAGCGGAGGATGAACGCCACACACCCCGTCCGAATATGTTGCGGAGGACGGAAACAATCACGCTTAGGCCGATAAGTATGATGATGATTAGAATGAAAAACAGGAACCCGAGGAAGTGAAGCATGGACTAATGTTTTGTGACAAGCGAAAGCAAGAGGTACCAGACGATGATGGCAGAGAAACTGCAAAGCCCTAAGAAGAGCAGAGGAATGCAACCGGTTAGGAAGATAAAACTGGTTTTATTGTCGCTCCATGACAGGTTTTTGAACTTCAGAGAGAACATCGGAATCTCCGAGACCATCAGCCAAGAGAATAGACAAACCAGTAACAGCAGATAGAGAGGATGAAAGCAGTCGCTCGTCAACAAGTCGTGACCGCCTGCCGCCAATGAGGCCCAAAACAAGGCATTGGCCGGAACGGGAAGTCCGATAAATGAGCTTGTCTGCCGGGTATCGTTATTGAACTTGGCCAGTCGTAAGGCCGAGCATACGGCTATCAGAAAGGCGAGGTAGGGGAAGTAAACGGATATTCCCTGCATGATGCCGGGATAGTTCATCTCCTTGAACAGGGAAAAGACAATCAGGGACGGGGCAGCTCCGAAGCTGACGTCGTCCGCCAGGGAATCCAAGTCTTTTCCGATAGGGGAGTAAGCATTCAGCATGCGGGCTGCCATCCCGTCGAAAAAGTCGAATACTGCACTGAGGATAACGAAGCCAAGTGCCGCCTTATAATTGGCCTCAAATGCCATGACGCAAGCAATACATCCTGAAAATAAGTTCAGGCAAGTCAGCGTATTGGGTATATGGCGGGTGATGTGGTTTGCCATGACGGTTCCTGTTAGTTGAGTCGAGCTATCACGGTTTGATTGCCGGTAGTCAGTTGCCCTAATTTTACAAAAACTTCCGTGCCCAGTGGCAAGAATACGTCCACACGCGAACCGAACTTGATGAAACCCATGTGTTCGTCGATATAACATTCCTCGCCTGCTTCGGCATACGTCACAATTCGGCGCGCCATGGCTCCTGCTATCTGACGTGCCATGACTTCTACGCCTTCCGGAGTTTCTATTACTACTGTGGAGCGCTCGTTGTCAGTACTGGCTTTGGGCAACCACGCTTTCATGAATTTGCCGTCTTGATGCCATACCTTTTTGATGGTTCCGTCCACCGGATACCAGTTGGCATGCACGTTGACTAAACTCATAAAGATGGATACCATGATACGCCGGTCGTGGAAGTACTCGTTTTCGTCCACTTCTTCCACTACAACGACTTTTCCGTCGGCAGGAGCTACAACCACCTTTTCCGTCTCTTGTCCGAACAGACGGACGGGACAGCGGAAGAAGTTTACCAGTATTCCGTATATTAACATACTGATAGCCGCTGTGATGTAAAAAGGTATTTTATTTTCCAGTCCGAGGTAAAGGGCGGCATTGATTGCTAATATCAGGATTAGACTGCCTGTTAACGTCTGTGTTCATTCACGGTGTATGAGTATCTTTTTTAATCTTTTTAATCGCCCCATGTATAGATCGTATTTGCTGTTTTAGATAAAAAATATCGGCAAAAATAGGCTTATTTTGAAAATCTAACAAGATTCGGATAGAGAAATGTGGGCGTTGGTAACTTTTGAAGGAATATTTTTGTCGAGTGTGACAGAGGTTGTATTTTTATGCTCTCAATCGATTTAGATTCAAGATATGCAAGATTTCGTTCATTTACATGTCCATACCCAGTATTCTCTCTTAGATGGCCAGGCAAGTATCAGCCGATTGGTAGACAAGGCTATGAAGGATGGCATGAAAGGTATTGCCATAACCGACCATGGCAATATGTTCGGCATCAAGGAATTTACCAATTATGTCAATAAGAAGAACAGCGGACCGCGAGAGGAGATAAAAAAACTTAAGAAACGGATTGCCGACATTGAAAGCGGTGAGGTTGCCTGCGAAGACAAAGAGGCCCAGATTTCCGTATGCTATGCCGGGATAGCCGAAGCCGAGGGCAAACTGTTCAAGCCCATTATAGGTTGCGAGATGTATGTGGCGCGCCGCAGCATGGATAAAAAGGAGGGAAAGCAAGACCAAAGCGGTTATCATCTGGTGGTCTTGGCGAAGAACGAGAAGGGCTATCACAACTTGATAAAGCTGGTCTCTCATGCGTGGACCAGGGGATTCTATATGCGTCCGCGCACCGACCGCAGCGAATTGGAAAAGTATCACGAAGGATTGATTGTCTGTTCGGCCTGCATCGC
>CAUUOT010000185.1:0-3429 GCA_963546815.1 uncultured Bacteroides sp. | reverse complement strand
CGCTGGGATACTTCGGAGGTATCGGTGCAGCATCCCGGCTGGGCATCTTGTTCAAGGGAGGAAATTATCTGGATGCCATCACTAAAATCAATCCAGTGGTATTCGACAAGACAGGTACGCTGACTCAAGGCACTTTCGAGGTGCAAACCTGCGAAACCCAACCCGGCACGTCGGAAGAGACCCTGATACAACTGACTGCCTCGGCAGAACGGTACAGCACTCATCCCATAGCCAAAGCCATTGTAAATCATGCCGAACAGAGAAATATAAAGTTGGTATCTGCATCGGATGTTACAGAAATCGCTGGCCACGGACTGCAAACGATGATAGACGGTAACCGCATCATGGTGGGAAATCTTTGTCTGATGGATAGGTTTCAGGTGGAATATCCGGAGCGACTGTCTTCCGTCTCGGATACAGTCGCGGCTTGCGCCATCGAGACAAAGTACATCGGGCATCTGTTATTATCGGATACGCTAAAAGAGGATGCTCTCCGAGCCATCGAAGAACTGAAAGCCTTAAATATCAATAATATTCAGATACTATCCGGAGACAAACAGCCCATTGTCGCTAACTTCGCCCGAAAGTTGGGGATAACGCAAGCGTACGGCGATTTGCTACCCGACGGAAAAGTGAAACATATTGAAGAATTGCGCCGGGATATCCGGAAGCAGATTGCCTTTGTGGGCGACGGCATCAACGATGCTCCTGTACTCGCTCTCAGTAATGTGGGTATCGCTATGGGGGGGGTAGGCAGCGACGCCGCCATTGAGATTGCCGATGTCGTGATTCAAACGGATCAGCCGTCCAAAGTAGCCACTGCCATCCGAATAGGCAGACAGACGCGCCGGATTATCTGGCAAAACATATCCTGGGCCCTCGGAGTAAAACTCCTTGTATTGCTCTTAGGCGCCGGCGGCTTGGCCACTCTTTGGGAAGCCGTCTTTGCCGACGTTGGCGTCGCCCTCCTTGCAATAATGAATGCCATGCGCATACCGAAACTGATAAAATAAAAACTGTAGATGATAGAAGAGAAAAAGTGCTTGGACCTTTTGGCGCAAAGGGAAATACAACCTACCGCCATACGGCTTTTGATACTGCAGGCAATGATGCGGGCCGACCGGTCCGTATCATTGCTCGACTTGGAGAATATGCTGGACACGGTAGACAAATCCACCATCTTCCGCACCATCACGCTATTCCTCTCCCATCATCTGATACACAGCATCGACGACGGGACAGGGTCTTTCAAATATGCCGTATGCAGCAGCAACTGTTCCTGCGAAGTGAACGACTTGCACACCCACTTCCATTGCGAGAGGTGTAACAAGACTTTCTGCTTCACCAATATTCCCACCCCGATAGTAAACCTGCCGGATGGTTTCACCCTAAACAGCATCAACTATGTACTGAAAGGGCTTTGTCCGGAATGCGCAGCAAAAGAATAGCAGGACTGCATATACCTTTCTCCCGGTCAAAAGCCCTCTGTATATCGAGCCAGAGTCATAATATTTGCTAATAACATCATCTGAATAATAAAAGTTTCATACCTTTGCACAAACGGAACGTGAGCACATCTCACTTTCCGTATTCCTTTTTTTGCTCTTCTGCAATAAAAAGTCAAGGGGTTGACTGGATTTGACAGCGGGTAGAAATGGTAAGTAAGCATGCAGTGCGTCGTTGATTGGCACTTTAATCTCAGTCTTCAAGAATTTATCTGGCGAGAATAATTACGCTCTTGCTGCTTAATCGAATCATAGTAGATTAGCTTAATCCCGACACAAGGTGTTGGGACGAGACATCACTCGGAAGCTGTTGCTCCGAAGCATTCCGGTTCAGTGGTGCAGTCAAATCGGGGATAGTTCATACCAGCCTCGTGGTGCGAATGAAACTTTAGAGGATAAGGTAACGATTGATGGCTTTGGTTCTGTCGTTGCACGAAAAATCAGACAAAGATAAGCATGTAGAAAGTTTATGATTTCCTCGTTTGGACGAGGGTTCGATTCCCTCCAGCTCCACCACAAATTGTGATGTTATAAGATTCCCAAAGACACCCGCAAGGAGTTTTCTCCTAACGGGTGTCTTTTATTCCAGCATACCTTCCCTCTGAAGCTGACAATATTACCGTCCCCTCTAATCAAGTCGAAAAGAAACGAAAGAAGACAAAACATAAAAAGAGGAACAGTAATATATTCAATTACCGTTCCTCTTCCTTTATAGAAAGCCGCACCGATGATGTGATGAAACTCCGTATGACATGATTTGAGTGTTCGTCCTCTTTGTAATCCACCGACTAAAAAGTTACCCCGAAAGGCGTGGCCCGCCATTGAGAAGCGAAACTTGTCTCGGTATTTCATAAAAACTGATGAGTTTCCCGATCCAATCAATGCGGCTATTTTTTCTATAACAAAAGTAATAGGTTTCTATGAAAGAAACAAGCAAAACAATGAATTATTTCAGTTTCATCCAAGCTATCTCTTCTTAAGCCCGTCGAAAAACAAAAAGTGCCGACTACCGAGACGATAATCAGCACTCTAAAATATCAATTATGACCTTATGCAGCCTTCGCCTTAGCGACAATAGCCTTAAAGGCTTCCGGATGATTCATCGCTAAATCGGCCAACACCTTGCGGTTGATTTCGATACCGGCCTTATGCAAAGCACCCATCAACTTAGAATAGGATAAACCCTCCAAACGAGCGGCCGCATTGATGCGCTGAATCCACAAGGCGCGGAAGTTTCTTTTCTTATTCTTACGGTCACGATACGCATAAGTCAAACCCTTTTCCCAAGTATTCTTGGCAACGGTCCACACGTTCTTTCTTGCACCAAAGTAACCTCTGGTTAATTTCAGAATTTTCTTTCTTCTTGCTCTGGAAGCAACATGATTTACTGATCTTGGCATAGTTTTACTTGTTTTTTGAACGTTAGCGTCGTTACTTCACGTAACGAACTTAAAGCTAATACATTCGGTTAATAACTTTGATTCTTTAAGTACGCTTGAGTTACTTCATCGCTAAGAGTTCTTTCACTTGGCTTACATCTCTCGGATTAACAAGTGTGGAATGGCACAAGTTTCTTTTTTGCTTCTTAGTCTTCTTAGTCAAAATATGACTATGAAAAGCGTGCTTCCTCTTGATTTTACCTGTTCCGGTAAGAGTAAATCTTTTTTTAGCACCGGAGTTAGTCTTGATCTTTGGCATCTTTCTATTAAACTTTTAATTATTAAATTATATGGTAACGCACTATACCTATCGGCGTTACTCATTTTCTCATTCTTCTTTTTCAGCCGGAGTAGTTTGAGAAACACTTTCCGTTGTTTTAGGAGTGACTTTCTTGGGAACAACAGTCTTTTTCGGAGAAAGCTGAATTGTCATTCGCTTTACTTCCAGAATAGGCATCTGATCAACCTTTGCATAATCTTCCAAT
>CAUUOT010000184.1:0-3473 GCA_963546815.1 uncultured Bacteroides sp. | reverse complement strand
CAAGTTGGGGATAAGAACTTGCGCGCTAAACAGCCGGCGGTGGGTTGCCATGCCCTTACACCTGATATTCCCCAGCCGAGTAGCCCCGCCAAAGGCCCGAACCGCACGATGTGTGGGCAGCGTGGGCGGCGTGAAGGCAGATCTATTTTTCCACAGCACACTTCCACTGCTCAAAAAGAGGGTACATGTTCGTGTCTCCTTCGGTCCATCTTCGTATTTTCTTCGGTGTCTATAGAGGGAAGATAAATACGAACATGGACCGAACTTGGAAAGAACTTGGAAAGAACTTGGAAAGAAGATGGTACGAAGGTGACAACAAGAATGGATCCTGTGAAAATCACGGGATTGCTATCTTTGAAAAAGCTGTCACTTTGTTTGAATTAGCCTTCTAAAAAGGGTGAATGTACGAAAAGGAAAGCATCGATTGGTTTTGCAGAGGTCTCATTTCGCCGTTTTTGTTCTCTTCTTTGGCTTGCTGTCTTTTTCGCTCTGCAGCCTGACGATTTCGAGACAGGCTTTGAGGTCGAGGTCTTTCGGATCGATATTTTTGGGTATCTTGTAGTTGCTTCCTTTGTAGGCGATGTAGGGGCCGTATCGTCCGTTGAGTATCTCGAGTATAGGCTCTTCGGCGAAGGTTTTGATGTGCTTCTGGGCTTGGGCCTCGCGCTTTTGGCGTATCAGTTCGACGGCTTGGTCCAGCGTGACGGTTGTGGGGTCGATGTCCTTGGGCAGAGAGGTGTAGGTGCCGTTGTGCTGGATGTAGGGGCCGTATCGTCCTGCGCTCACGGACACGTCCTTGTCCTCGTATTGGCCGAGGGTACGTGGCAGCTTGAACAGCTCGAGGGCTTGGTCGAGGGTGACGGTCTGGAGAGACATCTCCTTGGGGAGCTGCGCGAATCGGGGCTTCTCGGCGCCGTCGGCGGTGCCTATCTGCACCACGGGCCCGAAGCGTCCTATCTTGACAGATACTTGTCTGCCGGTGGCGGGTTCGGCGCCGAGGATTCGTTCGCCGGCTTTGTGCGTGCTCTTGGCGGCGAGTGTCTGCTCCACGGCGGGGTGGAAGTCTTTGTAGAAGGTTTTCATGACGGCGGTCCAGGGTTTGACTCCTTCGGCAATCTCGTCGAACTGCTTCTCTACGTTGGCGGTGAAGTTATAGTCCAGAATGTTGGGGAAGTAGGTGATGAGGAAGTCGTTGACCACGATGCCGATGTCAGTGGGCATGAGCTTGGCCTTCTCTGCGCCGGTGGTTTCGGTGCGGGTAGTGTCCGTCGTCCGTCCGTCGTTCGTGAGTCCGAGGACGTTGTATTTTCGCTCCTTGCCTTCCTTATCTCCCTTGACGACGTATTCGCGTTGCTGGATGGTGGAGATGGTGGGTGCATAGGTGGACGGGCGTCCAATACCCAGCTCTTCCAGTTTGTGCACAAGGCTTGCCTCGTTGTAGCGGGGCGGGTGCTGGGTGAAGCGTTGGGTGGCGGTAATCTCGCGGTATGGCACGGATTGCCCTTTCTTGAGCGGGGGCAGGAGGGATGTTTCGGGTTCCTGGACTTCGGTATCGTCGTCGCTGGACTCACGGTAGACGTGCAGAAATCCGTCGAACTCTATAACCTCTCCGATGGTCGTGAAGCTGTCGGTCGTGTTGTTGATGCCGATGGTGACGGTGGTCTTCTCCACTTCGGCGTCTGCCATCTGAGAGGCGATGGTTCGTTTCCATATCAGGTCGTAGAGTTTCCTTTCCTGTGGTGTTCCTTCTATCTTGGTATTCTCCATATAGGTGGGCCGGATGGCTTCGTGCGCTTCTTGTGCCCCTTTGGTCTTGGTGGAGAAACGACGGGGGTGCACATAGCGCTCGCCCATCAGCTGTAAGATGGTCTGCTTACATCCGTTCACGGCGAGTTCGGACAGGTTGACCGAGTCTGTACGCATGTAAGTGATGAGTCCTGATTCGTAGAGGCGTTGTGCCACTATCATGGTCTGCGCCACGGTGAAGCCCAGTTTGCGGGCGGCTTCCTGCTGCAAGGTAGAGGTGGTGAAGGGGGGTGGCGGGGTTTTCTTCAGCGGGCGGGTGCTGATGTCGTCGATGGTGAAAGTGGTGGACTTGCAGAGTTCCAATAGTTGTTGCGCTTCTGCCTTGGTGGGGATGCGGCGGGCCAGTTCGGCTTTCATTTCCATAGTCTTGCCGTTGGCGTCGGGCACGAGGAAGGCGGCATTCACCCGGTAATAAGTTTCAGAGTGGAAGGCTTGTATCTCGTGTTCGCGCTCCACGATGAGGCGTACGGCGACCGACTGCACACGGCCTGCAGAGAGGGCCGGCTTTACTTTCCGCCACAGCACGGGCGAGAGTTCGAAGCCGACGATGCGGTCCAGAATGCGTCGTGCCTGCTGGGCATCCACCAGATGGGTGTCGATGTCGCGCGGATGTTCGATGGCTTTGAGGATGGCGCCTTTAGTGATTTCGTGGAAAACGATACGCTTGGTATGCTCCGGCTTGAGCTTAAGCACTTCGTACAAGTGCCAGGCGATGGCTTCTCCCTCGCGGTCTTCATCGGAAGCCAGCCAGACGGTCTCAGCTTGTCCGGCCTCTTCTTTCAGTTGGGTGACTATTTTCTTCTTATCTGCCGGTATTTCGTACTGGGGTTCGAAGTCTTTCTTAACATCGATGCTGAATGCTTTCTTCTTCAAATCGCGGATATGTCCGTAGCTGGAAAGCACTTTATAGTCTTTCCCCAAGAACTTCTCTATCGTCTTCGCTTTTGCCGGGGACTCGACAATCACAAGGTTTTTATGCATAATATTCTGCTTTATAGTGACTCCCGCCACTGAGTTCGGCCGCAAAAGTAGGAAAAAATTTAGAATTGAAAGCTCACTCCGCCTACAAAGTTAATGCCTTGGGCAGGGCACGCTTCGACGTACTGATAGCCTTTATTCAGCAGGTTGTCGGCACGTACATAGACGGAGATTCCTTGGAACAGTTTGTAGCTGCCGCCTGCATAGAGGTTACCGATGGGCTTGATCGTGCCGGTGTCCGTCTGCTCACGTGAGACATGCCGGTATCCTAGACTGAAAAGGACGGACGGCGTCGGGTGAATGTCCATGCGGAGGTTGACTTCCAAGGCGGGCTTGAAGGCGAGCATCTTCTCCTTGACGGATTCCTCGCCTCGGCCTTTCCAGTTGCGATAGATGCCTGAGGCGGAAAGTACGACGAGGTCTTTGTAGCTGTAAGCGGCTTCTACTCCGGCGTACAGATTGTCGGTGTCAGTTTGTGCCGCATTCATCAGACGAAGTGCCCCGACGAGGCGAGAGAAGAACATAAGGTCATCCTTCAGCTGCTGGTATCCGCCGTAGAGGTTGAACCAGACTCCGGGGGCAGGACTTGCCTTGAAGCCGAGGGCTGCGTTCAACTGCCCGTAGGTGGCATCCACTTGTGCCGTCAGCTGTCCATAGGGGTGGATGGACTCCAGCCGCCGGAAGTCGTT
>CAUUOT010000183.1:0-3481 GCA_963546815.1 uncultured Bacteroides sp. | reverse complement strand
GTTTTCTGGGGGAATGGACACTAAATTCGCCGAGATAAAGCCGATACTCACGCCAGGCATCGTACTGTCCACGGCAGGTGTACTGCTCACGGCGCTGTTCACCGGGTTGTTCATCTGGTGGCTGTCCGGCATGAGTTGGACCAACATACACTTCCCCCTGATTACCTCCCTGCTGCTGGCTGCCACGATGTCGTCCACCGACTCGGCCTCGGTGTTTGCCATCCTGCGCTCGCAGAAGATGAACCTCAGACACAACCTGCGCCCCTTGCTCGAACTGGAGAGCGGCAGCAACGACCCGATGGCGTACATGCTTACCGTCGTATTGCTTCAGCTTGTCGTCTCCTCCGGCTCGGGAGGAAGTTTTCTCCACATACTCGTCTCGTTTGCCGTGCAGTTCGTCGTGGGCGGCGCCTTGGGCTATCTGCTCGGCAAGCTGGCCATCGTGATGCTCAACCGGCTGAACATTGACAATCAAGCCCTCTATCCCATCTTGCTGCTCTCTTTTGTGTTCTTCATCTTCTCCGTTACCGACCTGCTGAAGGGTAACGGCTATCTGGCCGTGTATATAGCCGGCATCATGGTGGGCAACAACCGCATCATGTACCGCAAGGAAATCTATACCTTCATGGACGGACTGACGTGGCTCTTCCAGATTATCATGTTCCTCTGCCTCGGCCTCCTCGTCAATCCGCACGAGATGCTGGAGGTTGCCGCCGTGGCGTTGCTCATCGGCATCTTCATGATTTTTATCGGGCGTCCGTTGAGCGTCTTCCTCTGTCTGCTGCCCTTCGGTAAAAAGATAAACGTCAAGTCACGCCTGTTCGTGTCGTGGGTGGGGCTGCGGGGCGCCGTTCCCATCATCTTTGCTACTTATCCCGTGGTGGCGGGAGTGCCCGGAGCAGGCGTTATCTTCAACATCGTATTCTTCATCACCCTTGTGTCACTGGTCATTCAGGGTACCACAGTCTCGTGGGTAGCCCGCATGCTTGGTCTCTCCGTCCCGCTGGAGAAAACCGGTAACGACTTCGGAGTGGAATTGCCCGAAGAGATAGACTCCAATCTGCACGACATGACCATCACGCAAGACATACTCGACAAGGCAGACACGCTGAAAGACATGAATTTGCCCAAAGGCACACTGGTCATGATTGTGAAGCGAGGCGACGAGTACCTCATCCCCAACGGCACCCTCAAACTGCACGTAGGAGACAAGCTGCTGCTCATTTCCGAGAATAAGGACACGCCCCTTCCCACCCTCTAAAAAACATAAACACTACTTGGTTTGCATCCATATAATCCCTATCTTTGCGCAATCTTAACCAATGTGTGCAACCTAACGAATGGGACAAGAAGACGGATTTATCCACTACATTGAACAGAGCATCATCCATCATTGGGACGACAATGCCCTGACAGACTACCAAGGAATTACGCTGCAATACAAAGACGTAGCAAGGAAAATAGCCAAGTTTCACTTTGTCATGGAGCGTGCCGGCATCCGCCCGGGCGACAAGATAGCCCTCTGCGGGCGCAACAGCGCACATTGGGCGGTCACCTTTCTGGCCACCGTCACATACGGTGCCGTCATTGTCCCCATCCTGCACGAATTCAAGGCGGACAATATCCACAACATCGTCAATCATTCCGAAGCCAAATTTCTCTTTGTAGGCGACCAAGTGTGGGAAAACCTCAACGAAGATGCCATGCCCATGCTCATCGGGGTAGTATTGTTGACGGACTTCAACCTCATCGTTTGCCGCAACACGCAACTGCAGGAGGCGTTCGAGCACCGCAATGCCATATACGGTGTACGCTTCCCAAAGAACTTCAGACCGGAACATGTAGACTACCGTAAAGAACAGTCGCCGGAAGAGTTGGCTGTAATCAATTACACTTCGGGTACCACGGGTTATTCCAAAGGAGTGATGCTCCCTTACCGCAGCCTTTGGTCCAACCTGGCCTATTGTCACAAGATGTTGCCGGTACGTTCCGGCGACCACATCGTGTCCATGTTGCCGCTGGGACACGTGTTCGGCATGGTCTACGACTTTCTCTACGGCTTTTCGGCGGGCGCTCACCTGTTTTTTCTCACCCGCATGCCGTCGCCCAAGATTATTGCCCAGTCGTTTGCGGAAATCAGGCCGCGTGTCATTTCGTGCGTACCCCTTATTGTGGAGAAGATTATCAAAAAGAACATTCTGCCGCGTGTAGACAATAAAATAGGTAAGCTCTTGCTGCACGTGCCCATCATCAACGATAAGATAAAAGCCGCTGCCCGCAAGGAAGCGATGGAAATATTCGGAGGAAACTTCGACGAGATAATCGTCGGAGGCGCTCCGTTCAATGCCGACGTGGAACGCTTTCTCAAGCAAATAGCCTTCCCTTACACCATTGCGTATGGCATGACGGAATGCGGACCCATCATCTGTTCCAGCCGTTGGGAGACATTGAAGCTCACCTCTTGCGGAAAAGTGGCCGACCGCATGGAGATAAAGATTGCTTCGCCCGACCCAGAGAATGTGGCGGGCGAAATCATTTGCAAGGGCACCAACCTGATGTTGGGTTACTACAAGAATCCCGAAGCCACCTCGCAAATCATCGACAGCAACGGATGGCTGCACACGGGCGACCTTGCGACGATGGATGCCGAGGGCTACGTCACCGTGCGCGGCCGCAGCAAGAACATGCTCCTGACCTCCAGCGGACAGAATATTTATCCCGAAGAAATAGAAAGTAAACTGAACAACATGCCCTACGTGTCCGAGTCGCTCATCGTTTTGCAGAAAGACAAGTTGGTGGCGTTGATTTATCCCGACTTCGACGATGCTTTTGCCCACGGCATGAAGCAGGCGGATATCGAAAAGGCTATGGAGGACAACCGCAGCGAGTTGAATCTTCAATTACCTGCCTACAGCCAGATTACGAAAGTCAAAATTCATTTCGAAGAGTTTGAAAAGACCGCGAAGAAGAGCATCAAACGCTTCATGTATCAAGAAGCCAAAGGCTGATATCCCCACCTCCATCCAATAAATACACACCGGACAGTGCCCGTTGCCTCCCCTCTGCTTGGTCCTCTTTGTCGGCAGACGTTTCTGTCCGATAAAGCAATACCCCCAATCCATGCTCCACATACGGGTAGGAACAGAAAGAAATACGTTTGTAACGTATAAGATATAATGTCTTCATGCACAAGATGGCATCTTATGTTGCGCAAGATGGCATCTTATACTGCACAAGATGGCATCTTATGCAGTACGAGATATACATTTGTCGCCCTTTGTGTATATGTTCCATCACTTAAGACTAAGGCTTTTTGCCTTTTTATGACTGGAGTTGTGCGAGACGCCATAGGACAGTCTTGAGAAACATCTTGAGCAGCGTCGTTACCCCTGTCTTTGAGGAGAAGAATCATAGCCACTTCGCAGAGAGCCGGCTGTCGGAAGAACCTCTTTTCTGGTAAATAGCATTAATTCTAAAATCA
>CAUUOT010000182.1:0-3515 GCA_963546815.1 uncultured Bacteroides sp. | reverse complement strand
CATGCCGTCTTTCGGCTGTTCCTCGACTTGAGAATGCACGGGGCAAGGTATGCACAGGGCGGTTTTCACCTTTTCCATCTTGCTTATCTTGCGGAATGCTTTCTCCAGATTCTTTAGGTTGGCACCCCCACCTGTGAAGACAACTCCAGAGAAGAGCTTTTTTTCGTAACCCGAAAGTTGAAGCAAGTTCCATACATTGGCGAGTATCTCTTCAGTACGGGAACCAACTATGTCGTTCAACAAGTTCAGTTCGATAGTCCGTCCGTCTTCAAGTGTGCATACGGCAGGAGTCTCATCCGCCTCTTCCTCGTAGAGTGCGTCTCCGTATTGCCGTTTCAGTTTCTCTGCTTCTTCCTCTTCCATCTGCAGAGAGGTGATGTCGCGGGTGATGTTGTTTCCGCCCAGCGGCAATACGCTGAGGTAGCGCAGGATGTTGTTCTTGTAAACGGAAATGGTAGTGGTGTCGGCGCCGAAGTCTATCAGTGCGCATCCCAAACGCATTTCGCTTTCGGTCAGCACCACTTTGGCCAATGCTATGGGGGCCACAAGTAAGTCATCGGATATTTCTATCTTAGCTTGTTCGAAGCTGTGCTCCAGATTCTTCTTAAGCGATGTGCGTGACACGATGTTGAGGAACTGTCCGGTAATGCGTTGTCCTGCCACACCCACCGGTTCTACTTGCAGTGTATTGTCTATCTTATATTCTTGCGGGGCGACATCCAGAATGTTCATTTCAGCCAATGGCGTGTTGCGGTTTTCATCACAAATCTCGTCTACCAATTCTTGAGAAATGATACCGACCTCGTCCAGCGCACGACTTATCGTGTTGTTGACCGTATGCAATGACTGTCCACCGATACCAGCGTACACTTTAGCTATGGAATTGTTCAACTGTGCCTCCAACTTGTTGATGATGGAGGTCAGCGCTTGTGCTGCCTTGTCAATGTTGTAGACGGCACCTTTGCGGATGAAAGGGGAAGCATCTTCGCGCGCATAGGCCAGTACTTGAAGACTTCCGTCACTGTTCTTCTTTCCCGCAATGCCCGAAATCTTGGAAGAGCTCAACTCTATGGCGGCGATAAATTCTGTTATAGCCATATCTATTTGTTTACTGTTTGACTTATTTATTGTTTTTCATTCGATTTCCGACAAATGGAATCAGTAGGAGTGCCCCTTTTCATGGCTTGCGAAAGCATTCCACAGTCAGCCGACAAGTTTCTTTTTATTCCCTTTTCGTACAAATAATCTGGTTATCAAATTCTACGTTGATGCGGGAGTATTTGTTCCAACCCACTTGATTCAATCCTTTCTCATAAAATGCTTTGACGCGTTTCAGCTTCTTCTCGAAATCGGTCAATTTGCCCAAAAGGATAAGATGGTCGCCTACGCGTGGCACTAATTCGATATTCTTGCCGCGCAACACATTGATTTGCTCTATTTGCGCATTCCAGAACGAATTGTTTTGCAAAAATACACCAAACTTATATAATTCTCCCATTGCAAATGACTTTTCTACATTCCCGGTCACTACGGCAAGGTGTGCAACGCACTTCACATCGGGGGGCATCACGGTGCCTTCATTGTCTATGTAGTAGTTCTCACCGTTGGCTGCCATAACCCTCAGAATGGGGATGCGCTGGCTTACTTCGATGCAGAGTTTGCCACTTGGTGTCTTATAACATTCCACACGGTTGATGAGGGAATGTTTGGCAAGTTCCTTTTCCAGCGTTTTGGTGCGTATGCGTTCCAATTCCTTTCCTATGGGACTGATGCCTTTCTTTTCCAATAGGGCCACTACTTCCTTTTTCGTAATGAAGCCGGCGTATGCCGTATCCTTTATCACCAATTCCACCTCGCGACATACCTGAGAGGACTGTCGTTTGTTGAAAAAGGCGACTGCCACTACCAGATAGGCAATGACAAGCAGCAGAACGATAGAAAGCAGAATCCTTTTAATCATATCTCTAATTTCATTTTGCGGTTTACTGTTTGTTGCGCCGCTCAAGCAGACGGGCAATCTCCGGTACGTAATTATCCAAATCGCCGGCTCCCAGCACTATCAGCACTTCTATATGTTTCTCCGAAAGCAGTTTCAGCACATCTTCTTTCTTGCAGATGCACCTCTCCATGCCCGGACGCAGATGGTCGTAAATCAATTGGCTGCTTACTCCCGAGATGGGTTGCTCGCGTGCGGGATATATCTCGGTCAGGATCACTTCGTCGGCCAAAGAAAGGCTGTCGGCAAACTCTCTATAGAAGTCGCGGGTACGGGTGTAGAGATGAGGCTGAAAGATGACTGTTATCTTTCTGTCTTGATACAACTCCCGGACTGACTTCACGCTTTGCGCTATTTCTGCCGGATGGTGGGCATAGTCGCTGAGGAATACAATCTTCTCGTTCTTCAGCTTGAAGTCGAAGCGACGGTCCACCCCCCTGAAACCGGCCATGCCTTGTTTGATTTCCTCATCCGTGGCACCGTTGAGATGGGCAAGTGCCATAGCGGCTATGCCGTTTTCGATGTTGATGCTGACGGGAACGCCTAATCGGATATTGTCGATGCGGGTGTCCGGTGCCACGAAGTCGATATGGATTTCACCGTTCCCGATGCGGATATTCTCGGCATGGAAGTCCCCCTCGTCGCGCGAATAAGTATAAGTCGTTACGCCCGGCCGCACATCGGGTTGCAGTTCAAGCCCTTTGTGGATAATCAGTGCACCTCCCGGTCGGATAAGGGTGGTGTAGTGGCGGAAACTCTCGAGATAAGCTTCTTTGGTTCCGTATATATCCAGATGGTCGGGATCGGTGGAGGTGATGACACTCATCCAAGGCGACAGCCAATGAAAAGAGCGGTCGAACTCATCTGCTTCGATAACGGTATAGGGGCTGGTCGGAGAAAGCAACAGGTTGGTGCCATAGTTCTTTGATATTCCTCCGAGGAATGCCGTGCAACCTACATGGGATTGATGAAGCAAATGGGCGGCCATGGTGCTGGTGGTCGTTTTGCCGTGTGTGCCTGCCACGCACAGGGCTTTGCTGCTGCGAGTGATGATGCCCAGCACTTCAGAGCGTTTGTGAATCCCGAAACCGTTTTCACGGAAGTACATCAATTCCGCATGCTCTTGCGGGACGGCAGGAGTGTAAACTACCAGAGTGCTTGCCGGGTCTTTACACGCTTCGGGAATGAGGCGTATGTCTTCTTGATAGTGTATCCGTGCACCTTCCGTTATCAGACGCCCGGTCAGTTCGCTGGGGGTGCGGTCATATCCCGCCACCATCTTTCCTTTGGATAAGAAGTAGCGTATCAAGGCACTCATGCCGATGCCGCCGGCACCGACGAAATAGACGGATTTGATAGTTTCTATATTCATTTCTTAATGAGTTTCAGTACTTCTTTGGCAATGATTGTCGCCGAATCGGGCAATGCCAGTCGGGCGATGTTTTCACTCAAGCTTCTCAGTTTTTCCGTATCGGCAACGGTTGCCAAGGCCGCGGACAGCAATTTGTCTTTTGCTTCT
>CAUUOT010000181.1:0-3571 GCA_963546815.1 uncultured Bacteroides sp. | reverse complement strand
ATGCCGATTTCCCTTTCAGAGGGAGAGGAGAACCGAAAAAGCGCGTATTGTGTTGGATAAGCCGAAATCCAGGATAAGGAACGAGAGGTTTCTTTATGTCAATTGGTCTTGACGGACTTGCGGACAGCACCCAGAGCTGTGTACAATTCCTCCCAGCCGTCGCAAAGCGCTTGCATGGACGGAAACAGTAGGTCGGCCCCGGCATCCAGTAATACTTGGTTGTCCAGCGGGCCGGTGTTGACAGCCACGGTGAAGATGCCTGCCGCTGTTGCCGCTTGTACCCCGATAGGTGCATTCTCCACGACGATGGCCTCGTGAGCTTCGACGCCGGCTTTCTCCAGCCCCATAAGGTAAGGTTCCGGATGAGGCTTCCCGTATTTTACGTCAGAAGCCGTGACCATGTACTTGCTGCGGAACATTCCGGGGAAGCTGTGTTCAAGTCGATTTAGTAAAGAATGCTGCCCCGAACCGGTTACGAGGACTGGAACAAGTCCAGCCGCCTTCACCTTTTGCAGTGTCTCCCATGCGCCGGGTATGGGCTTCGGCTCGGGGTGTGCGTTGAACTCGGCGCTTTTCTCCGCATAGATATCTTCTATCAGTTCGACGGGAGCATCTGTGCCGTATTGGCGTTGATAGACGATGTTGATGGTGCCCGCGCCGGTGCGTCCTTCGTGCATGTATGCTTCTTCGTGGCTCAGGTGCAGGCCGTGGCGTTCCATCACCCTATGCCATGCGTCCGCATGATAAGGCATGGAGTTGAATAAGACCCCGTCCATATCGAACAGAACGGCTTTTAATCGGATGCCGGAGCATCCGTGAGTCTCGAGATAGTGAACGATAGTGTTTTCAAACATCCTTGGTTTCTGTTGTCTTTTGAGTGAGGCAAAGGTAGGTATAATTCCCTTTGAGGCAGAAGAATGAAGGGAGTTTCTTGCTGTTGTAAAGAAAGAAGCGGATACATCAAAATCACTTTTGATGCACCCGCTTCTTATTAATGAGTAAAAAACCGGTTACAGTCTTGCCCGGATGGCTTTGGACTCTTCTTCGTACCCCGGCTTGTTCAGCAAGGCGAACATGTTCTTTTTGTATGCTTCTACACCCGGCTGATTGAATGGGTTGACTCCCAGAATGTATCCGCTGATGCCGCAAGCCTTCTCGAAGAAGTAGAGCAGTCCGCCGATGCTTTCTTCGTTCAGAGCGGGGATGAGGATGCGCAGGTTGGGCACACCGCCATCGACGTGGGCAAGTTGTGTCCCCAGTTCCGCCATCTTGTTCACTTCATCTACGCGCTTGCCGGTAAGGAAGTTCAGACCGTCGAGATTTTGCGCGTCGCCGGGCACTTCCAATCTGTGATTTGTTCTTTCTACGGAGATGACTGTCTCGTAGATGCTGCGTTCGCCCTCCTGAATCCATTGCCCCATGGAGTGCAGGTCGGTGGAGAAGTCTACGGAGGCGGGGAAGATACCCTTATGTTCTTTGCCCTCCGATTCGCCGTAGAGTTGCTTCCACCATTCGCTCACGTAGTGCAGTTTGGGGTTGAAGTTCACGAGGATTTCAATCTTCTTTCCGTTCTTATACAATTCGTTGCGGGTAGCGGCATAGATGGCGGCAGGGTTTTCGGCAAATGGGACATCCTTTCCGCAAGCCTTCTCCATGGCTGCTGCACCTGCTACAAGCTTATCGATGTCGAAACCAGCCACGGCAATCGGCAGTAATCCCACTGGAGTCAATACGGAAAAGCGGCCTCCTACGTTGTCGGGGATAATGAAAGATTTATAGCCTTCGTTATCCGCCGTGACGCGGGCGGCGCCTTTCTTGGCCTCCGGGATGGCTACGATGACTGTCTTTGCCATGTCTTTGCCGCACTGGTCTTCGCATTGCTTCTTCAGCAGGCGGAAAGCCAAAGCTGTTTCGGTGGTAGTGCCCGATTTGGAGATGTTGATGATGCCGAATTTCTTATCTGCCAGATATTCGGTGAGTTCGTACAAGTAATCTTCGCCGATGTTATGCCCTGCATAGACGATGACCGGATTCGTCTTTTTGTCTTGCAGCCAAGTGAAGCTGTTTGACAAGGCTTCTATCACCGCGCGTGCGCCAAGGTAACTTCCGCCGATGCCGGCAACGACCACCACCTCGCAGTTATCGCGTAAGATTCGTGCGGTTGCTTTCAGCTCGTCGAGGTGTTCTTTCGTTAGGGAGGAGGGGAGGTGCAACCAACCCAGGAAGTCGCTACCCTTGCCGGTGCCGTTCTCTAATGCCTCTTGTGCAGCCTTTACTTGGGCCTCGTAGGCGAAGATGTGCTCTTTGGAGATGAATCCAAGAGTCTTTTCGATGTTCAGATTAATCATATTATCTTAAGTTTTTTAATGTCAGTATGCTATATTCCTTATTTATCGGAACGAATCGGTGAGCAACTTAATCTCAATCATCGGTGAGATGCGCTCGTACAGGATATTGTAGACGGCATCCACAATGGGCATGTTGACGTGATAGTGCTTATTGATTTCTTTGATACATTTGGTGCCGTAGTATCCCTCGGCAATCATTTCCATCTCTATTTGCGCACTCTTTACGGAGTATCCTTTGCCAATCATCGTTCCGAATGTGCGGTTACGGCTGAAATTGGAGTATCCCGTCACTAGGAGGTCGCCCAAGTAGGCCGAATCGTCTACGTTCCGGTCCAGCGGATGAACCGTCTGAAGGAAACGGCTCATTTCTTGCACGGCATTGGACATGAGTACTGCCTGAAAGTTGTCTCCGTACTTCAGGCCACTGCAGATGCCCGCTGCAATGGCATATACATTCTTCAGCACCGAACTGTATTCTATACCGACCACGTCATTGCTGACGGAAGTCTTGATGAATGAACTCGCCAGATTGCGGGCCATAATGGATGCCTTGTCCGTGTCAGGGCAGGCGATGGTCAGGTAAGAAAGGCGTTCCAAGGCTACCTCTTCGGCATGGCAGGGACCTGCCAGTACGGCGATATTCTGAGGCGGAACGCCGTATTCTTTGGTGAGATATTCCGATACAATCAGGTTATCGTCGGGTACGATACCTTTGATGGCGGTAATGATGAATTTATCTTTGAGTTTGGTCTTCAGCTTCTTCAGATGGGTTTTCAGATAAGGGGAAGGAGTGACGAGTATGAGCGTGTCCGATCCTTTCACCACATCGTTGATATTGGAATGGAAAGTGATGCGTTTAGTGTCGAACTTGACGCCTGTAAGGTAGGCAGGGTTATGTCCCAGCCGCTTGAAATCGGCGATGCGGTCGTCACGTCTCATATACCAGTTTATCGACTCTGCTTGGGCCATTACCATCTTGGCAATGGCTGTGGCCCAGCTTCCTCCGCCCATGATAGCTATTTTTCCGGGTAGTTTCATGTTAAATCCTCCCCTTCGTCCGTTTAATTCTTTTTTGAATTGATCCACTCGGCAACTTCGTTTACCGTGGGGTCCGGCAGTTCCAGTTTGTATTTTTTGTTGAGGCCGCAGATGTCCATGTGGAGTTTCTGCGGATTGACGTCTTTCAGGTCACTCACTTGGTTGTAACCGGCTTTCTGGATGAC
>CAUUOT010000180.1:0-3573 GCA_963546815.1 uncultured Bacteroides sp. | reverse complement strand
CTCGGCGCCGTCGCGCGGGCCTACGTTAGTCACGATGACGGTAGCGGTCAGCTGGTCCTTATCGGTCATGACGGACTTGTCCAGCGTGAGGTCGCTATAGGTGAAGGTAGTGTAGCTCAACCCGAAGCCGAAGGGATAGAGCGGATCGTTGTCCACGTCGAGGTAGTTGCTGCGGAATTTCTGGAACCACGAGCCCTGCGGCAACGGGCGGCCGGTGTTCTTGTGATTGTAAAACAGGGGAATCTGGCCCACGCTTTTGGGGAAGGTGGTGGTGAGCTTGCCGCTGGGGTTGACGTCGCCCAGCAGCACGTCGGCAATGGCGGAGCCTGCCTCGCTGCCGCCGAACCACACGTTGAGGATGGCGGGCACATGGTGCTGCTCCCAGCCCAGAACCAGCGGGCGGCCGCTGAAGAGCACCAGCACCACGGGCTTTCCGGTGTGGAGCAGGGCTTGCAGCAAAACACGCTGGGTGTCGGTCAACTCAAGGTTGGTGCGACAACTGCTCTCGCCACTCATCTCGGAGGCTTCGCCGAGGGCAGCAATCACTACGTCCGACTGGGCAGCCACCGCCAGTGCCTCGTCCAACAGTTCCTTGTCCGAGCGGCCGTCTCGGTGCAGCGAGCGACCGAACAGGGTGGCGCGCTCCTCGTAGGTTGCATCGCTCATCAGGTTGCATCCCTTGGCGGTGAGGACGCGTACTCGCCCGGCAGTGGCGGTCTTCAGCCCGTCGACCAGCGAGGTGGAGTTGTCCAACACGGCCGCCACGCTCCACGTGCCCGGCATGTTGGTGCGGCTATCTGCCAACGGACCTACTACGGCAATGGTTCCCTGCTTCTTCAGGGGCAACACGGAGCCTTCGTTCTTCAGCAGGACAAAACTCTCAGAGGCAATACGGCGGGCGGCGGCGCGATGCTCGGGGGTAAAGATTTGCCGACGTGCCCGATTGGGATCGCAGTACTTATACGGGTCGGCAAAGAGCCCCAACTTATACTTGGCCTCGAGTATGCGGCGACAGGCAGCATCGATGGTGGCTTCAGTCACTTTGCCGGCTGCAAGGGACTGCTTCAACGTAGTGCAGAAGGCATCGCTCACCATGTCCATATCCACACCGGCATTCAGCGCAAGGGCAGCTACCGCCTGCGTGTCACCCATCCCATGCGCGGTCATCTCAGCGATGCCGGTATAGTCCGTCACGACGAAGCCCCGGAAGCCCCACTGGCGGCGCAGTACATCGGTCATCAGCCAGTGATTGCCGGTGGCGGGGATGCCTTCCACCTCGTTGAAGGAAGCCATCACGCTGCCCGCTCCTGCGTCTACGGCAGCACGGTAGGGCAACATGTATTCATTGAACATACGCTGGCGGCTCATATCTACCGTGTTGTAGTCACGTCCCGCCTCGCTGGCGCCGTAGAGGGCGAAGTGCTTCACGCAAGCCATGATTTCATCGGGGCGGCTCATGTCTTTGCCTTGATAGCCTCGCACCATGGCTTGTGCAATGGCGGCTCCGAGGAAAGGATCTTCGCCGCTACCCTCTGCAATTCGTCCCCAGCGAGGGTCGCGGCAGAGGTCCACCATCGGACTGAACGTCCAGCAGATGCCGTCGGCGCTGGCCTCCACGGCAGCAATGCGTGCCGACTCTTCCACCGCCTTCATGTCCCATGTGCACGATAATGCCAGCGGAATGGGGAATACCGTCTCGTATCCGTGTATGACGTCCATGCCAAAGAGCAACGGGATGCCCAGACGGCTCTCTTCCACGGCCAGCTTCTGCACCTCGCGGATGCGATCCACCCCCTTCAGGTTGAACAGCCCGCCCACTTCGCCGGCACGGATACGCTGCACCACTTGGCTGCTTTGTGCCTGTCCGGTGGTAATCTCGCCGGTAACGGGCAGGTTCAGCTGGCCTATTTTCTCGTCCAGCGTCATCTTCTTCATCAGTCCGTCGACAAAACGGTCCATCTCCGCAGAAGGGTTCTGCGCACACGCGCTGCCAGCGGCAATCATCCAGCAGAGCCAAAGAAATCTCAAGTTGAATCGTAAATGCTTCATGTCTTCCATGCTTTTTATAATTGAACGAATGTTTTCTGTAAAGAAAGCGAAAGCCTGCAACAAAGCCCTCCTTCCGCCCTACGAGAAAAGATACACACTCCTCTCCGAAGCAGACACAGGAGATACAACATCCGTACTTCCCTTGCAGGTAGTCCGTTAAGCAACAGCTATTTGAAGTTAATCAGAAAGTCGGTCAGGCTTTCCTCGGACAAGAGGTTGAACTTCTTGCGCAGGCGGTACCTTGCCGCATCGACTCCACGGATGGAGATGTTGAGCATCTTGGCTATTTCCTTGGTAGGCATGTTCAAGCGAAACAATGCACAGAAGCGCAAATCTCCCGAGGTCAGGTCGGCATACTGGCGTTTCAGGTTGCGGAAGAAGTTCTCGTGTATACGGTCGAAGTTGGATTGAAACATCGTCCAGTTCTCTTCGTCGGAGACGAGGTTGTGATTAATCAGCGCCAGCAGCTTGTCCAAGTTCTTACGGTTGTACTGCCCCGAGAGCTTCTGCTGCTGTATCTCCTCTTTGAGCGAATGGAGGAACTCCTGATGGACGATGTTCGTCATCACCACGCTGGACAGCTCCTTGCTCTTGAAACGCAGGTCGGCCTCGAGCTGTTCTTTCTCCAATTCGATGATTTTCTTCTCCTGACGCTCCAGCTCCGCCTGATGAACGACGCGCTGCCGCTCTATCACCCGATCTTTCTTCCGCTTCACAAAGCGGTAGACAAGGTATTGCAGCAAGGCCAGCAGACACAATCCCATCAAGACGTAGCCCCCCATCGCTCCATACGACAGATACCACGGGCGCAAAACCTCGAAAGGCAGTTCCGCCGACGCCCGCACGCCGCCGGCGTCGTACACCTCCGCACGGAACACATAGCGTCCGTATGGCAGGTGGGTGTACTTCTTCTGCAACTCGCGTCCGCCGGGCGTCCACTGCTCGGAATATCCTTCCAACAGATACCTTACCTTGTATATATAGTCTCCATAGACCGGATAGCTCAACGTGAAGCTCACGGTGTTGAAGTCGGGGGCTACCTCCACTCCGGGCTGCACGTTCAGCAGTTTCCGCTTGCCGCTGAACTCGTCCGCCGCCAGCATCTCCGCAATCCGGAGCGAGCGCACCGCCCGCGGTTTATACAAGGAAGAGCTGTCTGTCTCGATACGGGCGATGGCATTGTTCAAGCAGAGATACGAACAATTGTCTCTTTCGTCATAGACCACGCTTCCCCGTTCTTCCATCGCCGCGCCGCCAAACAAAGAGTACGGAATGCGCAGCTCTATGCGGAAAGTGTTCGCCGTGCACTTCACCAGATACACCGTGCGGTCTCCTACGAACCAATAGTCATCCCCGTTTGCCCGACTCACCGTCTTGATTCCCTTCAATTCCGCCAGTTGCTCGTTCATCGTCTCGTACGGAACAATGGAGTCGGTCATATCCTCGTAAGTATAAAAAGCCTCTTCGTTCGAAAAAACCACCCGGCCGGGTATATTGAAAAAGGCGAAAAATACACCCCGCACC
>CAUUOT010000179.1:0-3630 GCA_963546815.1 uncultured Bacteroides sp. | reverse complement strand
GGGCGCCGCCGTCTTTCAGTGAGTGGAGGGATGCTATACCTTATTATATAGATAAGCCGAGTTCTCTTTTCATCCATTTTATAGGCCTTGGCACGGAAGCGTAGTGTTTTATAACATGCTTTTCTTTGTTGCTTTTTCTTTCGGGATTGTCTAATTTGCGCCTCACAAAAATCAACGGCATATCTTTATGTCAGGTTATTCACTTAAAATCTTACGATATCATGAAAGTCTACCAGACGAATGAAATTAAGAACATTGCCCTGCTTGGCAATGACGGCTCGGGTAAAACCACTCTCACGGAAGCGCTGCTCTTTGAGAGTGGTATTATAAAACGCCGCGGCAGAATCACCGCCAAAAACACAGTCAGCGATTACTTCCCGGTGGAGCAGGAATATGGTTATTCCGTGTTTTCCACCGTTTTCCATGTGGAGTGGAACGGTAAGAAACTGAACATCATCGACTGTCCCGGTAGCGATGACTTTGTGGGAGCCGCCATGACCGCGCTCAATGTGACGGATACCGCCGTCTTGCTGCTCAACGGACAGTATGGCTCGGAAGTCGGAACACAGAACCATTTCCGTTACACCGAAAAGCTGGGTAAACCGGTTATCTTCCTCGTCAATCAGCTCGATAACGAGAAGTGCGACTATGACAGGGTGCTGGAACAGCTGAAAACCATCTATGGATCCAAGGTTGTGCCCGTACAATACCCGTTGGCTACCGGACCGAATTTCAACTCGCTGATTGATGTCCTCCTGATGAAGAAATATTCGTGGGGCCCCGAAGGAGGAGCTCCCACCATCGAAGAGATTCCCGCTGAAGAAATGGATAAGGCCACGGAACTGCACAAAGCATTGGTTGAAGCCGCCGCCGAACACGACGAGGGACTGATGGAGAAGTTCTTTGAAAAAGAGTCGCTGACGGAAGACGAAATGCGCGAAGGCATCCGCAAGGGGCTGGCGTCGCGAGACATGTTCCCCGTGTTCTGCGTCTGTGCGGGGAAGGACATGGGCGTGCGCCGTTTGATGGAGTTCCTTGGCAATGTGGTGCCCTTCGTGGACGAAATGCCGCCCGTACACAATACCCGTGGCGAAGTAGTGAAGCCCGACTCGGATGGACCTACCTCTCTGTACTTCTTCAAGACGGCTGTCGAACCGCATATCGGAGACGTGCAGTACTTCAAGGTGATGAGCGGCAAGGTGCACGAAGGCGACGACCTGAACAACGCCGACCGTGGCTCTAAGGAACGCCTTGCGCAGATTTACGTGTGCGCAGGCGCCAACCGCATCAAAGTGGAAGAAATGGTGGCCGGAGACATCGGCTGTACGGTGAAACTGAAAGATGTACATACCGGCAATACGCTGAACGGCAAGGGAGCTGAGAACCGCTTCAATTTCATTAAATATCCCAATTCCAAATACTCGCGCGCCATTAAACCCGTAAACGAAGCCGATACGGAAAAGATGATGTCCATACTCAACCGCATGCGCGAAGAAGACCCTACTTGGGTGATAGACCAGTCCAAAGAACTGCGCCAGACCATCGTCCACGGACAGGGCGAGTTCCACTTGCGCACCTTGAAGTGGCGACTGGAGAACAACGAAAAGCTGCCAATCAAATTCGAAGAACCGAGGATACCCTATCGTGAAACAATCACCAAGGCCGCCCGAGCCGATTATCGTCATAAGAAACAGTCGGGAGGTGCGGGCCAGTTCGGTGAAGTTCATCTGATTGTGGAACCTTATTACGAAGGAATGCCGATGCCGGATACGTATAAATTCGGTGGGCAAGAGTTCAAGATTAACGTGAAGGGAACTGAGGAAATACCTTTGGAGTGGGGCGGCAAATTAGTGTTCGTCAACAGCATCGTGGGTGGCTCTATAGACGCACGCTTCATGCCGGCCATTCTCAAAGGAATCATGTCGCGCATGGAGCAAGGCCCGTTGACAGGCTCGTATGCCCGCGATGTGCGTGTCATTGTATATGACGGCAAAATGCACCCGGTTGACTCCAATGAAATCTCCTTCATGCTGGCAGGACGTAATGCTTTTAGCGAGGCGTTCAAGAATGCCGGTCCTAAGATTCTGGAACCTATTTATGATGTCGAGGTATTCGTTCCTTCAGACAAAATGGGAGACGTGATGGGCGACTTGCAGGGCCGTCGTGCCATGATTATGGGCATGAACAGTGAGTCCGGCTACGAGAAACTGAGCGCCAAAGTTCCTCTGAAGGAGATGTCTTCCTATTCTACGGCTCTGAGCTCGTTGACGGGTGGGCGCGCTTCGTTTATCATGAAGTTCGCCAGCTACGAACTTGTTCCGAGCGATGTGCAGGATAAACTGATTAAAGAGTTTGAAGCGAAACAAGTGGAAGAATAACGCTTTCATCTCTACTCTACTGTTTTTTTCTTAAAGCCGCTGTTACTTCCCGAGAAGTAATAGCGGCTTTTCTTTATCTGATTAAGAACATGAAGTTTTCTGAACCTGACAATTAAATTTTTATTAAATTTGCAAACTAAAGACGCCCAAATCTGTTGTAATGTTCATAGTACGACTTATAAAATGGTTTACGGTTAATTTGAGAAAATCACCGGTTAAATCAGGTTAATGCGTTAGGGGTGTGGATTAGCGAGTGTTAATTTTGTGACTATGAAAAAGTCGACTATATGGATATTGGGCATCGTGGTGGGCCTCTCTTTCCTCAGTTTGCTGTATTTGCAAATCAGCTATATTGAGGAAATGGTGAAGATGCGTAACGAACAGTTCGATGAATCCGTGAAGCGTGCATTGATGGCTGCTTCTAAAGATGTGGAATCTGCAGAGGTTGATCGATGGCTGCGTGAAGACATATCCGAAGCAGAGAAAAAGGCGTGGGAACAGTCGCAAGGCAGCGGAGTGGTGCAGACCCAACGTTTCATGATGACATCGCCCGACGGGTCTGTACGTTCTACCATAGAACTGAAGACATTCAGCAATGAACCTTCGGTGCTTCCCAGAGCGATGATTTCGCGCAAGCACGGAACGAAAACGATACCCCAGACATCGCGTTCTCAAGTAGAGATGATTAAAAACCGCTATCTCTATCAGCGCGCTTTGGTGGATGAGGTGGTGTGGCAAATGATATATCATGCCAGTGACAAACCGATCGAGGAACGTGTCAACTTCAAAAGTTTGGACCAGTATCTCAAGTCGGGGCTGATAGATAACGGCATCGGTGATTTGGACTATCACTTCAAAGTGATAGACCGCGACGGCAGAGAAGTTTATCGTTGTTCAGACTATAGTGATGAGGGGAGCGAGAGTTCTTATTCGCAACCACTGTTTTTGAACGACCCACCTGCGCGCATGAGTATCGTCAAGATACACTTTCCGGACAAGAAAAACTATATCTTCGATTCGGTCAGCTTCATGATTCCGTCAATGATATTCACCTTTGTATTGCTGATAACATTCGTTTTCACGATTTATATCGTGTTCCGCCAAAAGAAACTGACGGAGATGAAGAATGACTTTATCAACAATATGACCCATGAGTTCAAAACGCCGATATCGACGATCTCTTTAGCGGCACAGATGCTGAAAGACCCTTCAGTAGGCAAGTCTCCAGCAATGTTCCAACATATATCGGGCG
>CAUUOT010000178.1:0-3633 GCA_963546815.1 uncultured Bacteroides sp. | reverse complement strand
GTTCCATCGACACGGCGCACGGCAGTGTCCACCAGTCCGCCCTTCGCCAGTTCGTCCATGATGGAGATGATGCCGCCGGCACGGTTTACGTCTTGTATGTGATATTTCTGAGTATTGGGAGCCACCTTGCACAGGCAAGGCGTTTTTCGGGAGAGCCTGTCGATGTCGTCCATCGTAAAATCGACCTCAGCCTCGTGGGCTATGGCCAGCAAATGAAGCACCGTATTGGTAGAGCCCCCCATTGCCATGTCCAGCGTCATGGCATTCAGAAAGGCCTCGCGGGTGGCAATGCTGCGCGGCAGCACGCTTTCGTCTCCTTCCTCATAATAGCTGAAAGCATTCTTCACAATCAGCCGGGCGGCATCTTCAAACAGCTTTCTGCGGCGGGCATGAGTGGCCACAATCGTCCCGTTGCCGGGCAAGGCCAGGCCAAGCGCCTCGTTCAGGCAATTCATCGAGTTGGCCGTGAACATGCCCGAGCAGCATCCGCACGTGGGGCAGGCGTGCCGCTCAATCTTGGCAACTGCTTCGTCGCTGACGCTCTCGTCGGCCGATTGTATCATGGCGTCAATCAAGTCCAGATGACGGCCGTCCCACTCGCCGGCCTCCATCGGGCCACCCGAGACGAACACGACAGGGATGTTCAGCCGCATGGCCGCCATCAGCATGCCCGGCGTAATCTTGTCGCAGTTGCTGATGCAAATCATGGCGTCTGCCTTGTGGGCATTCACCATATATTCCACGCTATCGGCAATGAGGTCGCGCGAGGGCAGGGAGTAAAGCATGCCGTCGTGCCCCATGGCAATGCCGTCGTCAATGGCAATGGTGTTGAACTCTGCGGCAAAGCATCCCATTTTTTCAATCTCCCTCTTTACGAACTGGCCGATTTCGTGCAGGTGGACATGACCGGGCACGAACTGCGTAAACGAATTGACGATGGCGATGACGGGCTTTCCCATCTGCTCCCCCTTCATGCCGTTGGCCGTCCACAGTGCCCGGGCTCCCGCCATGCGGCGTCCCTGCGTGCTCGACGCGCTACGTAACCGATGCTTCATATTCAATCTCCTTTTAATGAAAAAGCCTCCCTCACCACAAGTGAGAAAGGCTTATAAAATTATCTTCTATAGAAACGAATACATACACAAACCTTTCTCACGCTCTCGATGTCACCACCACGACGCGAATAATATGCAGGACTGCCAGGTTAATAGATGTATGCAAATTCATAACTCTTTTGTTTCTGTTGAATGACACGGCAAAGGTAAGAGCTTTTTCATTACCCGCAAACAATTTGATTATAAAAAAGGAACTCCGAGTGAACAATCGTAAGAAAATGGCGGCGTATATTCTCATATTATAAGTATACGACCATAACGACATATCTGTCCAAGAGGGAATCGGCACTTTGGCGGAAGTCTTCCTTATACGGCGATTGAATTATCTACGATGGAAAAGTTGCCGAGAATACTGATGAAAAGTTGCCGAGATACTTACGCAAACTCTATTTCTAGGCTAAAAATATATATTCTTAGGCTGAAAATATATATTTTTAGCCTAGAAATAGAGTTTTCTCCCTAACAACGGAAAGTTTTTCCACTTACGAAGACAACTTTTCTCACCTGCAAAGACAAGTTTTTCTACGCGGCACAGAAGCGGCTCTTCCCCCATATTCCCCTTGAGATTTCCTCATATCCGCGATTTACCCTACATTTGTCCCTCGAACCTTAGTAAAAACATACATCATATGAAACGACTTGCACCCACCCTCCTGACACTCTTAGCGCTGACACTGCTGCTGACTGCCTGTGGCCAACGCCACTTCATCGCCGACGCCCGGTACCGCCAACGTGTGGAACAAGATTTCCGGCAAAAGAAGTCCCAGCTGCCGCAAGGCCATTTGTTCAGCATATTCGATAAGAAAGACTTGACCGAGTATGAACGCGAAGCCCTCCGGTTCCTTTACGCCTATATGCCCCTGGCCGATATAGCCGACCATCCGGGAGAATTTCACCTGATGAACCTGCGTGCCGCCCGGCAGGCCGCCGAAGAGATGCCGTGGGGGAAGACCATCCCCGAAGATGTGTTCCGCCACTTCGTACTGCCCGTGCGGGTGAACAACGAACACTTGGACAGCGCACGGGTGGTCTTCTACAAAGAGCTGAAAGACCGCGTAAGGCTGCTCTCGCTCTATGACGCCATCCTCGAAGTCAACCACTGGTGCCACGAGAAGGCCGTCTATACACCTTCAGACGCCCGCACCAGTTCGCCGCTGGCAACCGTGCGCACCGCCTACGGGCGTTGCGGTGAAGAGTCTACCCTGCTTGTGGCCGCCCTGCGCTCGGTGGGCATTCCCGCCCGCCAAGTCTACACCCCACGTTGGGCGCATACGGACGATAACCACGCTTGGGTAGAAGCGTGGGCCGACGGGCGGTGGTACTTCCTCGGAGCCTGCGAACCGGAACCAGTGCTCAACCTCGGTTGGTTCAACGCCCCCGCCAGCCGCGGAATGCTGATGCACACCAAAGTCTTCGGACGCTACGAAGGGGCGGAAGAGGTAATGTCCGTCACCCCCACCTACACCGAAATCAATGTCGTCCGGAACTATGCACCCACTGCCCGCGCCATCGTCACCGTGGAAGACGGGCAAGGGAACCCCGTGCCCGACGCCTGCGTGGAGTTCAAGCTCTACAACTATGCCGAGTTCTACACCGTGGCCCGCAAACAGACCGATGCTCGGGGAGAAACCTCGCTCACGGCGGGCAAAGGCGATATGCTGGTATGGGCCTCGAAAGACGGAAAGTACGGCTATGCCAAACTCTCTTTCGGCAAGGACAGCCTATTGACGCTGAAGCTGGACAAAGCGCCCGGCAATGCCGCCTGTACCGTCGACTTCGACATCGTCCCTCCGCCCGAAAGTGCCGACATGCCGGAAGTCACACCCGAGCAGCGTGCCGCCAACGACCGCCGCATAGCGCACGAAGATTCCATCCGCAATGCCTACGTGTCTACCTTCATGACGGACGAGCAGGCACGCCGCTTCGCCAAGCTGTACGGGCTGGACGAAGAGCTTGCCTCCCGCCTGTTAGTCGCCTCGCGCGGCAATCACCGCGTCATAGCCGACTTCATGGCTCGCCTGCGCTCCGAGAAGTCTAAAAAAGGAGGGCTCGACTTGCTGCAGCGCATCTCGGCCAAAGACCTCCGCGACATTCGGTCCGAGGTGCTGATAGACCACATGCTGTCTCCCTTGTGCGGCAATGCCGACTACTTCCGCAAGTATGTGCGCAATCCGCGGGTAAGCAATGAGACGTTGACGCCCTACAAAGCCTTCTTCAAGAAAGTCGTCTCCAAAGAAGATGCCGCGGCCTATGCTGCTCAACCGGCGAAACTGATAGCATGGGTGGCTGAAAATATCCGTCTGGACAAAGACTGCAACCTCGGCGGAGACCCCATTTCGCCCGAAGGCGTATGGAAAGCACGTGTAGCAGATGCCCACAGTCGAGACATCTTCTTCGTCTCCATGGCACGCAGCATGGCGATACCGTCACGCATCGACGAGGTGACCGGCAAAGTACAACTGCTGACAGACGAAGGTGCCGTAGATGTGGACTTCGACAAGGCACACTCCGACGAACC
>CAUUOT010000177.1:0-3655 GCA_963546815.1 uncultured Bacteroides sp. | reverse complement strand
CCCGTAGGCTACGGCATTTACGAAGTAGACGGGACGGACGTCAAATGGAAATATAAGAGTGCCGGATACTCCGAAGATTACCAATTCCGCACGTATCCCACGGGCAGCAGCGACGAATACCCCACGGACATCATCGCCAACGTTTGGAACTGGGATCCTTTATGGAAAGTAGAATGGTACGAAGATGACAAAAGAATGGGAGAGATGATTCGCTTCAACGGATACGACCCTGAAGCCAAAGCTATTTGCGCAGATAAAAAACGGGTAGAATACGATTGGATCAGTCCGGTGAAAACCGAGCATCTCTTCCGGGCCACTCCCAAGAATGCCGAGGCACGCATCGAGATTCGAGTGACCGACCGCTTCGGCAAGACATACAAGCAACCTGTCCGCACGGGCAAAATAATCAGAGGAAACGACGCCGCCATACGATACGTGGGCCGCACCCAAACGCAAAGGGACGGTTCGGTGACTTTCGACTGGGTAGGCACTTACCTGGAAACCAGCCTTATCGGCAGCGAGCTTTCCATCAAGTTGTCCGAAACCGGCACAAGCTATTACAACGTCTTTGTCGATGATACCCTGCATCGTGTGGTGAAAGCCTGCGGGACGGACACGCTTATCCGTTTCGTCTCAGGAGTGGACAACCGCACGCATCGCCTGCGGATACAGAAACGCACAGAGGGAGAGTACGGAAAAACCACATTCCATCGCTTCCAATTAGCTTCCGGCGGACGATTGGAGAAGATGTCGACAATGCGTACCCGCCACATCGAGTTCATCGGCAACTCCTTGACTTGTGGATACGGCACGGAAGGAAAAGACCAGTACGAACCTTTCAAGTTGGAAACAGAAAACTGCAACCTCTCCTACTCTACCATCATAGCCCGTTACTTCGACGCGGACTATACCCTGATTGCACATTCCGGCCGCGGAGCAGTGCGCAATTACGGCGATTCGGTGCCCGTCTCGGCCGTTACGATGAAGGACAAAATGCTCCTGACCTTCGATGAAGGCTCCGCCGAACGATGGGACTTCATCAAGGCGTACCGTCCGCAGTTGGCAATCATCAATTTGGGTACTAACGACTTTTCACCCGGTCCGCAACCCGAAAAAAGCGAGTTCATAAAAGCCTATACGCAAATACTGAAACAGCTACGCCGCAGTTACGGACAAATCCCCATTCTATGCATCTATTGCTGCACCATCCCTGCCCCGGTCTATACATTCTACGAAGAAGCCATTGCCGGAATGAATGATAAAAACATTCACCTGCTTAGGCTGAAGGACGGCCTCTTCAACGAAGCGACGGACTACGGTTCCTCCTGGCATCCCAACTACAGCGGTCAGCGAAAGATGGCAATGAGTATCATTCCATATATATCTACTATCATGGGTTGGGAGTTGCCACCTCTTTGTCCGTAGCAGATTATTCCATACTTTTGCGGCATTGTTATCCGTACAGGCAACAGTAGCCGGCTACGGGCGGTTTAACGGGAAACTTCCTTTTTGATGCTTATGAAGAAGAGTAAAATCACTCGCTCGATGCGGGGCATAGCCCATGCTTTATTCTGTGTCGCCATCCTGTTTTCTTCTTGCGGGGAAAGGAAACATGCCGCGTTTACACCCGAGGAGCGCGGAGAAGCGGGCGGCATTGTCCGTACGGCACGAAGCATCGACGCGCCTGCCGCACTGCAGAAACAGATGGAAAACGAAAGCGACCGCCAGATGCAGCAGACCGGTGAGGCACGCCTCAAGCCGGAACAGGAATGCTCCGAGCGGAACGTGGTGGGGTACGGCATCCTCGCCTCGGTGGCGGCACTCCTGGCTTGCCTGGCGGGAACCTTGTTTTACATCCAGCGCATCCGCTTGCGCAGCCACCGGGCATTGCTGCAGGCCAGCAGCCTGCGCGAAAACTTCTTCACCAACATCACCCACGAACTTCGCACACCGCTGACGGTCATTCTAGGGCTGAGCCGAGACTTGCAGCGGGACGTCACCGTGTCGACAAGGACAAAGGCCAAGGTGGAAACCATCGAACGGCAAGGAAACAGCTTGCTGACACTCATCAATCAACTGCTGGACATCTCGAAAATCAAATCGGCCGCAGACAGTCCCGACTGGCGCAACGGCGACATCGGCATCTACATCGAAATGATTATAGAGACGTACCGCGACTATGCCCGCAACCGCAACATCGACTTGCAGTACCTCTCGAAAGAGGCGATGGAGATGGACTTTGCACCCGATTACGTGAACAAACTCATGAACAACCTGCTGTCCAATGCCTTGAAGTTCACCCCCGAATATGGCAAAGTGAGCGTCATGACATGGCGCGAGGGCGAACGGTGGCTGATGGATGTGTCAGACACCGGAGCGGGTATCGGGCCGGAAGCCCTCGCCCACATCTTCGAACCGTTCTATCAGGCCGGAGAAAACGCGCACAATGTCGGCTCAGACGTAGGACTGGCACTGGTGAAGCAGATTGTCGACGCCATCGGAGGCAAGATTACCGTGGAAAGCGCCCAAGGCAAAGGCACCACCTTCCACCTCAGTCTGCCCGTTCGGAACGAGGGCAAGCGCCGGATGTCCGATGAAGCGCTGCCCCCCCAACCTTTGCCGCCCGAAGTTGCACCTGCACCCCGCGACAGCGAGGATGGAGCATGCCGGCTACTTGTCATCGAGGACAACCGGGACCTGGCAACCTACATCGGCGAACTGTTTGCCCGCCGTTACGCCGTCTTCTACGCCGCCGATGGCAAAGAGGGACTGGAGCGGGCCCGCGAGCTGATACCCGACCTGATAATCACAGACCTGATGATGCCCGGAATAGACGGCCTGGAGCTGTGCCGAAAGATACGCGCCGACGAAAACCTGAACCACATCCCGCTCATCATGGTGACGGCCAAGGTGACGGAAGAAGAACGCATCAAGGGACTGAAGGCAGGCGCGGATGCCTACCTGGCCAAACCGTTCAATAGTGAGGAGCTATGCACAAGGGTGGACAAGTTGCTCGAAAGCCGGCGAATGTTACGCGACAAGTTTACGCAAAGTTCCTCCACCAACGCAACTGGCACACTGAAAGGCAGAGACGACAGACCTTCGACAGCCATACCGGGCAATCCCGACCACGAATTCCTCGCCGGCATCGCCCGCTACGTCTACCATCAGACTGACAACGGCCGCAAGGTGGACGTGCCCTCCATCGCCTCACACCTCCACATGAGCCACAGCCTGTTCTACCGCAAACTCTTTGCGTTGACGGGACTCACCCCGCAGGGCTACATCCTCCGCGTAAGGGTGCAGCGGGCACAGCAGATGATAGACGAAGCCCCCAACCCCGTCTACGGCGAAATAGCGGACAGGTGCGGCTTCAACGATTACTCTACCTTTGTGCGGGCATTCAGGAACATTTACGGCATCACGCCTTCGGAGTATAAAAAGAGATAAACCCCTCTCCCGTCCTTTCATGCGTAAATGAGGAAAGCAATCAACCCCTCTTTTTTCCCGCCACCCTTTTTGACGAATGCAGACTAAAAAGACGGCGGCGCCCCGCATCACCGGAGGCGCCGCCGGTTCTTACAATACCCACTCCCCACCCAATGGGGAGGGGCCGGGGGGAGACCGGTAGTAAGCAGTGCCGTCCCCCAGGGGC